>JALHET010000093.1:0-13759 GCA_022839525.1 Lentisphaerota bacterium | reverse complement strand
GGGTTCTTCTTTTGCATAGGTTCTTATTCTAACGTGCCCGTGGCGTAGAAATCAATCAGTGTGTTGATCTCCGCAGGCGTGGTGTTTGTCCCGCGGAAAAAGGCTGGAGGGCTCGAAACGGCACAGGTGAGGCTTGTGGCAGCAGGTGCCGGGAGAGGCAGGGATACAGGTGTCAGGGGGGGCGCGTTGGTTTTCACAGAGGCCAGATGGCGGCGCCAGCGTTCGTTCGCCTCGGCATCCCGCGCGCGCTTTTCCGCAACGGCCTGATCCAGTGCCGCGATTCTTTTGGCGTACGCGGTGACACCCGCGGCGACAGCCTCCGCACATTGCTCCTGCCAGGAGGGCGTCAGCATTTTGAGGGTTTCGCCGCGATTGGAGAGAAACCCTAACTCGAGCAAGACGGCGGGGCAGCTGGTTTCACGCAAGACAAAGAAAGATTGGCGTTTGAGACCCCGGTCGGTTGCGTTTGTCTGCGCTGCGAGTTTACTGTGGATCGAAAAACCGAGCAGGGTGTTGTGATAATCGTTACGGTTCCCAATCTGCCAGCCGCGCGGGCGGCTGCCTTCCGCTGTTCCCGGGTATCCGCTGGGAGGCAGGACGTAGGTTTCGACGCCCGACGCTTCGGTGTTGCCGGCGTGGTTGGCATGGATACAGAGGAAGATGTCGGCCTTTTTTTTGCGGGCAAGACGCACACGCTCGTTGAGCGTGAGAGTGGAATCGCGTGTCCGCGTAAGGTCGACGTGCAGGCCGGCTTTTTTGAGGTGCCCGGCGATTTTTTTAGCCAAGGCGAGGGTCAGTTCCTTTTCTTTGAGCGGCGGGTCCACGCTACACGCGCCGTTGTCATCGCCGCCATGGCCGGGGTCGAGCAAGATGCGCAGCGGTTTGGGGTTTCCCTCGGCCTGTGGCAGAAAGCAGAGTTGAAACAGATCCAGATCTACGGCGCTCAACCGCCAATCGCCACCGGGAACCGACCCGGCGGGTTGAAGGTTGAGCCAGACGGTTGTCCCGTTGACATCCGCCTTGCGGCGGCCTTGATAAAAACGGATAGTGTGCTGGCTGTTGGAAAAAGAGAGGGAATCACCGTTCCATGTGTAATTGGTCGCCCCGATAACCTGTTGCACATGCGTCAAAGTCCGCCATTCGACACCTTCTGCGGGGTCGCAAAAGGCCGAAGGTGTCCAAACGCACGGCAGGAAGATAAGGGGCAGGGCTGAACTCAGACGGGAAACAGTCATAATGAAGGGTCAAACTATACTGGACGGGGCTGGGTAATTGAAGGAAGAAATGGTGCCATTTTTGGGGGACAAAAGACCCCTGCCGCACAGGTGGCGCGCGCGTACGCCACATTTTTTTTGCCGAAGGCTTGACGCAGGCATTTCGGCTCGTTATATTGAATATAACAGTCGTGAAGGCTGTTTTTTACAATGCATGTGTTAATATGGCGCAAAGGAGGAACGAGAAGTGAGTACATCGGTCAACCAGCTTCTTATGCAAAAAGGGCGCGAGATCATTTCTATTTCACCTTCAGCTTCGGTCTTCGAAGCCGTTCAACTGATGGATGAGAAGAATGTCGGTTCCCTCCTCGTTTTGAATGCCCGCGGGAAAATCGCGGGTGTTTTTGCCGAGCGGGATTGTTTTCGCAAAGTGATCCTGGCCGACAAGTTGCCCCGGGATGTCCAAGTGAAGGCGGTCATGACCAAAAAGGTCGTTTACGCTTCTCCGGAAGATACGTTGGATCAGTGCATGGCGCTGATGACGCAGAAGCGTATCCGTCATTTGCCTGTGCTCGACAGTCAGGAGAAAGTCGTTGGCATTATCTCGATTGGCGACTTGGTGAAATTTGTGGCATCCGAAAAGGACACGATGATCCGCCACCTCGAGAAGTATATCGAGGGTTCGCTCTAACAGTCCCGCCTGCAATGGCCGCACGGCTTGTCATGCCGGCGCGATCATGCACGGCGGCCTTTTATGAGACCCTGATCCTGGGGCTCACCTGTGATTTTCATGGAGGCTTTAATCGATGACTGCTCTATCCGCACCTGCCGCGTCCTGCGACTGCGCGTGTTGCTGTGAACCTTCTGAAACGGAACTCTACACCCGTCTCGATGAAGTGATCGGTGAATACCGTGACAAACCCGACGGCCTGATTCCCGCCCTTCAGACGGCACAATCCCTTTTCGGCTATCTCCCCGAACCCGTGATCCGCAAAATCGCCGACGGTTTTGGTAAACCCGTGAGCGAGGTGACCGGGGTTGTGACCTTCTACTCCTTTTTCACCCTGCACCCGCGCGGGAAATACCTTGTGCGCGTCTGTCTCGGAACCGCGTGTTATGTGCGCGGTGGCAAGGAAGTGCTCGATGCCTTTAAAAAGCGGCTCAACATCGATGTTGGAGAAACCACGCCCGACCGGCAGTTCTCGTTGGAGGTCGGAAGGTGTTTCGGCGCGTGCGGCATGGCGCCCGTGGTGATGGTCAACGACACGGTTCATCAGCGCGTCAAACCGGCGCGTGTGGGCGAGTTGGTCAACCGCATTCTGGCTGGCGGCGCCGTGGCCGTGGAAAAGGAGCAGGCATGAAATCAACCGCTTTACCGAAAGTGAAATCCGTTGCCGACCTGTCCGGTTTGCGCGAGCGGTTGCGTGACGGGCGTCCCGCAGCCAAAGACGGTGTCCGCCAGATCCTGATTTGCTTCGGCGGCAGTTGCTTGGCGTCCGGGGCGAAAGAGGTGCGTGACGCCCTCCAGGATGAGCTGAAAAAAGCCGGTCTTGCCGATCAGGTTTCGTTGGTCGGGACCGGCTGCATGGGCCCTTGCGTCGTCGGCCCCGTGGTGTTGGTGGGCGACGACCGGACTTTCTATCAGGGCGTGAAGCCTGAAGATGCGGCGGAGATTGTCACGTCGCACATTGTGGGCGGCAAGCGGGTCGACCGCTTGCTGATATCAGACCCGTCGGGCAAGACGCCTGTGCCGTGCCGTCAGGATCTCGATTTTTTCAAGCGGCAGACGCAGATCGTGTTGCGGAATTGCGGCTGGATCGACCCCGAAAACATCGGCGACGCCATTGCGCGGGACGGCTATGCCGCTTTGGCCAAGATCCTGACCGGCATGACGCCTGCCGCCGTGGTTGAGGAGATGAAAGTGTCGGGGCTGCGCGGCCGCGGCGGCGCGGGCTTTCCGACGTGGCTCAAGTGGCATCTTGCGTCACAGTCGCCCGCTCCGGACGGGGTGCGCTATGTCCTGTGCAACGCCGACGAGGGTGATCCCGGCGCGTACATGGACCGCAGCGTGCTTGAGGGCGACCCTCACAGCATCGTGGAGGGCATGGCTATCGCCGCCTATGCGGTCGGCGCCAAACAGGGCTTTGTTTATGTCCGTGCCGAGTATCCGCTGGCGGTCGAACGGCTGAACACCGCGATCAATCAGGCGCGTGCGTGCGGGCTGCTGGGCAAAAAGATCTTGGGGACCGGCTTCTCCTTTGACCTTGAGATCCGCATGGGGTCCGGCGCGTTCGTGTGCGGCGAAGAAACGGCGCTGATCGCCTCGATTGAGGGTAAGCGTGGCGAGCCGCGTCCGCGTCCGCCCTTTCCGGCGCAAAAGGGCTTGTGGGGTCATCCGTCCGTGCTCAACAACGTTGAGACCTATGCCAACGTGCCCGCGATCCTGTTGAACGGCGGAGCGTGGTACGCCTCGTTGGGGACGGCGAAAAGCAAGGGCACCAAGGTGTTCGCGCTGGCCGGCGCGGTGCGCAACACCGGCCTTGTCGAGGTGCCGATCGGCACGTCTCTGGGCGAGGTGGTCTACGATATCGGGGGCGGTGTCCGCAACAACCGCCGGTTCAAGGCGGCGCAGATAGGCGGGCCGTCGGGTGGCTGTGTTCCCCGCGAGAACCTGAACGTGCCGCTGGATTACGAGCCACTGGCCGAACTCGGCGCGATTATGGGGTCTGGCGGTTTGATCGTGATGGACGAGAACACCTGCATGGTGGATGTCGCCCGCTTCTTCATCGAGTTTGTCCAAGAGGAGTCGTGCGGGAAGTGTGTGCCGTGCCGCGTGGGCACGCGCCGCATGCTGGAGATTCTGGAGCGCATTTGCGCGGGGCAGGGCGAAGAGGGCGACATCGAACGGCTGATCGAGCTGGGCAATTTCATCAAGAGCGCTTCGCTGTGCGGACTGGGGCAGACCGCGCCGAATCCGGTGCTTTCCACGATCCGGCACTTCCGGCATGAGTATGAGGCGCATATCCGCGACCGCCACTGCGAGGCGGGCGTGTGCGCGGGGTTGGTCCGCGCGCCGTGCTTGAGCGCGTGTCCGGCCGGCGTCGATGTGCCGGGCTTCGTCTCGCTGGTGGGGGAACAGCGTTATGCGGAGGCGTTGCGGCTGCACCGCGAGAAGAACCCCTTCGCTTCGGTTTGCGCCCGCGTCTGTTTCCACACGTGCGAGGACAAGTGCCGCCGCGCGTCGCTGGACGAGCCGGTCGCGATCCGCAGCGTCAAACGGTTTTTGGTGGATCAGGAGGTCACGGTTCAGGTGCCAGAGGTCCGCGAGAATGCGGCCAATGCGGCGCGCAAGGTCGCCATCATCGGGGCGGGCCCCGCGGGTCTCTCCTGCGCGTTCTTCCTGGCGCGGCTCGGTTACAAGCCGGACGTGTTCGAGTCGGAACCGCGTCCCGGGGGCATGCTGGTGCAGGCGATCCCCGCCTACCGCCTGCCGCGCGAGGAACTGGCGCGCGAGGTGCGCATGATCGAGCGCCTCGGCGTGAACATCGAGACCGGGCGCACGCTGGGTCAAGACTTCACGTTGGCCGAGCTGCGGGAGAAAAAGGGATACGAGGCGGTCTTCTTGGCCGTGGGCGCGCCGATCGGCACCACGGTGGAGTTGCCGGGCTCGGATGCGCAGGGTGTCACCGAGGCGCTGAGTTTCCTGCGGCAGTACAATATCCGCGGTTCCGTTCCGGTCGGTAAACATGTGGCGGTGATCGGCGGCGGCAACGCCGCGATTGACGCCGCGCGCACGGCCATCCGTCTGGGCGCTGAGAGCGTCACGGTGATCTACCGGCGCACGCGCGAGGAGATGCCGGCCTACGCCGAGGAGATCGAAGAGGCGTTGCAGGAGGGCATCAAGCTGCGCACCCTGATCAATCCGGTGGCTTTCGACGTCAAGGAGGGCAAGGTGACGGGGATCCGCTGCCATGCCATGAAACTGGGCGAGTTCGACCGTTCGGGGCGCCGCCGCCCCGAAGACGCCGAGGACGCGGCCAGCGAGTTTCTGCCTGCGGATCAGGTGATCCTGGCCATCGGCCAGGCGTTGGATCCGAAGATTTTCGGCGGGGGCGTGGAGGTGGAACTCACCGGGCGCGGCTGGATTCAGGCCGACCTGCGCACGGGGGGAACCTCCCTGCCGTGGCTCTTTGCGGGAGGCGACGCGGTCACGGGTCCCTCGTCGGTCGTGGAGGCCATCGCGGCGGGCGAGCGGGCTGCAGTGGAGATCGACGCGCTGCTGACGGGCGAGAAGCACGCCTTCTGGCGCGGGTATCACGACTGCGGAACCAATTTCGACGCTTCCGCCGATCCGGTGCCGTATGCGCGCGAGCGTATGCAAACGATCGCGTTGGCGAAACGGCGCCAGAATTTCAATGAAGTGGAACAACCCTGGAATGAGAGTATCGCCGTGCGTCAGGCCAAACGCTGCCTGCGTTGCGATTACGGCAAACAACCGTGTGGCCGCGCGGGAACGGAGGCTTAGCCATGCTGAATGTCACGATCAATACGCGAAAACTTCAGGTGCCCGAGGGCTCGACGATCCTTCAGGCGGCACGTCAGGCGGGTATCAAGATCCCCACGCTGTGCAATGTGGAGAATCGTGAGGCGATCGGCGCATGCCGCGTCTGCCTGGTGGAAGTGGAGGGCGCCCGCACGTTGCAGGCGGCCTGCTCCACACCCGTCGTCGAGAACATGGTCATACACACGAACAGCGCGTCAGCGCGTTCCGCGAGGCGGCAGGTGGTGGAACTGCTGCTTTCGGAACACGACGGCGACTGCCCCACCTGTAACCGCAGCCTCGACTGTGAACTGCGGGCGCTGGCCGATGAGATGGGGGTCGTGAACGTGCCGTTCGAAGGCGTCCGGGCAAAACCGCATATGGACGAATCGACGCCCGCGCTGGTGCGCGACAACGCCAAGTGCATCAAGTGCCGCCGCTGCGTGTCGGTGTGCGGCGAGGTGCAGGGCGTGGGCGCGCTGTTCCCTCAGGGGCGCGGTTTCCAGACCGTGATCGGGCCGGCCTTCACGCGCGACCTCGACAGCGTGGCGTGCGTGCAGTGCGGCCAGTGCGCGGCGATCTGCCCGGTCGGGGCGATCACCGAAAAGAGCGCGATCCAGCAGGTTTGGACAGCCATCGAGAACCCGAAGCTGCATGTGGTCGTGCAGACCGCGCCGGCCATCCGCGCCGCGCTGGGGGAGTGCTTCGGTTACGAGCCCGGGACCCGCGTGACCGGCAAGATGGCTGCCGCGCTGCGGCGGCTCGGTTTCGACGGTGTCTTTGACACGAACTTCACGGCCGACCTCACGATTCTGGAGGAGGGCACGGAACTGCTCACCCGCCTGAAGAAAGCGCTGGTGGATAAGCTCCCTGTCGCGCTGCCGATGTTTACGAGCTGCTCGCCGGGGTGGATCAACTTTGCGGAGTTCTACTTCAACTTTGCGGAGTTCTACTTCCCGCAGTTTCTGCCCAACATCTCGACGTGCAAGTCGCCGCAGCAGATGTTCGGGGCAGTGGCGAAAAGTTACTACGCGCAGAAGATCGGGCGCAAGCCCGAAGAGATCGTCGTCGTCTCGGTCATGCCGTGTACCGCCAAGAAGTTCGAGGCGCAGCGCCCCGAGATGGCCACCAACGGTGTGCCCGATGTGGACTATGTGTTGACCACGCGCGAGCTGGCGAAAATGATCAAAGAGGCGGGCATCGATTTCAAGTCCCTGCCGGACGAATCGATGGACGCGCCTCTGGGGCTCTCTTCCGGGGCCGCGGACATTTTTGCCAACACCGGCGGTGTGATGGAGGCCGCGTTGCGCACGGCGTATGAGATCGTGACCGGACGCGAGCTGCCGGCCGACAACCTGCACGTTCAGGCGGTCGCGGGACTGGGCGGCGTGAAAGAGGCTGCCCTGACCATCAAGGGAACCAAGGAAGAATGGTCTTTCCTCGAAGGTGTGGAACTGAAAGTGGCGGTCTCGCACGGGCTCGGAAACACGCGCCGCTTGCTGGAGCACATCAAGGCAAACGGTTCGCCCTATCACTTCATTGAAGTGATGACCTGCCCTGGCGGGTGCATCGGCGGTGGCGGCCAACCGCGTTTCACGGACGACGCGGTCCGGCTGAAACGCATTTCGGCCATCTACAGCGAGGACGAAAGCAAAAAAATGCGCAAGTCGCACGAGAACCCGGATATCCAAACGCTCTACAAGGAGTTTCTGGGTAAGCCGCTGGGCGAGAAATCGCATCACCTTTTGCACACGCATTACGCGCGCAAAGAAAAATAGGCGGCGCGGATCACGATAGCCGTGTTTTGAAGTCGTCGTAGCCGAAGGATCGGATCATGCGCACGGTGCCGCCGCTTTCGCGCAGGGCGATGTGCGGAAGGCGGATGCCGTTGAAGGTGTTGGTCTTCACCATCGTGTAGTGCGCCATGTCCTCGAACACCACGCGGTCGCCGGTTTTGAGCGGCGTGTCGAACGACCAGTCCCCGATGATGTCTCCGGCCAGGCACGTCGCGCCCGCGAGCCGTACGGTGTAAGCTTTTTCGCCCGGCTCAGCTCCGCAGTCGGCGTGCGGTGCCGGTGCCGCCTCGCCGTTCCATGCCGCGTCGCGGAAGACGCGGGGGCGATAAG
Organism: Lentisphaerota bacterium; assembly: GCA_022839525.1. The sequence goes on along the minus strand of JALHET010000093.1, from coordinate 5,879 downwards.
GCATCTCCAGCACGTCCGGCATGTGGCAGGCGCAGGAGGCGTCGAGAATCGCGATCGGCATTCCGTTTTCCACCACGTCCAGGACGGTCGCAGCGAGTGTGCCGGCATTGAGGGCGCACGCCTCGCCGGGTTCGAGGTAGAGGGTGGTGATGTTCGGGTGGCGCTGGCGGAACGCGTTGAGCGTGCCGCAGAGGAGGCCGAGGTCATAGCCGGGGCGGGTGATGTGATGGCCTCCGCCGAAATTCATCCACTGGAGGCGCGGCAGGAGGTCGCCGAAGCGCGACTCGATGGCGGCGAGCGTGCGGGCGAAAGGCGCGGAGTCCTGTTCGCAGAGGGTGTGGGAGTGGAACCCGGTGATGCCGGTGAGCGGTTCGCCTGAGAAAGCGGCGCGGCGCACGCCGAGGCGCGAGTTCGGTGCGCAGGGGTCGTACAGTTCAGTGGTGCCTTCGGAGTGTTCGGGATTGATGCGCAGGCCGCAGGTGACGCGCGCGCCGGTTTCGGCGAGTACGCGTTGAAACAGGCGCCACTGGGCGAAGGAGTTCAGGGTCACGTGGTCGGCGAGGCCGGCGATCCCGCGCATGTCGTCTTCGGAAAAGGCGGCGGCGAAAGCGTGGACTTCGCCGCCGAACTGTTCGCGGCCGAGCCGGGCCTCATGGAGGGAGCTGGCGCAGCAGCCGTCGAGCGTGCGGCGCAGGAGGGGGAAGGCGCTGAACATCGAGAACGCTTTCAGGGCCAGAAGGATGCGGCAGCCGGTGCGCTGTTTGACCTCGCCGAGGATGGCGAGGTTGCGCTCAAGGGCGGCGGCATCGACAACGAAAACCGGTGTGGGGAGGGAAAACATAAGGAAGAAAGAAGGCGTTTGGGGAAAAGCGTCAGGCGTTGGATGAGGCGGCGAGGCGGGCGAGGAAGGCGTCGAGCAGGGCGCTCATGACGGGGGCGGTCACATGGGTTTGGGCGAGCACTTCCCCGTGCGAAAGATGGGGGCCGCTGATGCCGGCCGCCATGTTGGTGATGCAGCTCAGGCCTGCTGTGCGCATGCCGGCCGCATTGGCGACGGTCGCTTCGGGCACGGTGGACATGCCGACCGCGTCCGCGCCCATGCCGGCATAGGCACGGATCTCGGCAGGCGTCTCATAGCCCGGGCCTGAGGTGAAGGCATAGACGCCGTCGGAGAGGGCGACCCCCGTATCGTGAGCCGCCTTGCTCAGGAGGCCGGAGAGTTCGGGATGGTACACGGCGGACTGGTCCGGGAAACGCGGCCCCCATCCCGGCATGACCGGCCCGGTCAGGGGGCTGATGCCGACCGTGTTGATGTGGTCGCGGATGAGCATGAGGTCGCCGGGTTTCAGGCTGGAACGGATGCCGCCTGCGGCGTTGGTGATCAGCAGATCGCGCGCGCCCATGCGGCGCAACAGTTCGACCGGCAGCACGACGGGCCCCCATCCCGCGCCTTCGTACCAGTGGCGGCGGCCGAGGAAGGCGGCGATGCGGATGCCGTGCCGTTCGAAACACAGGAATTCGCCCGCGTGTCCGGCAACGGTGCTGGCGCCGAGCCCGGGGATGGCGCGGTAGGGCAACCGGACCAGCGGTTTCCCGGCAGAGAGCGCCTGGCTCCATCCCGAACCGAGGATCAGGCCGCAGTCGGGAGGTGTGGCGAAACAGGTTTCCGGCAGGGCGGCGGCGGCGGTGTCAAAAAAGGTCGTGTCCATCAGGGGGTTCCTTTCGGCCATGCGGAGAAACTGGTGCGCCCGCCGCAGAGGGTGAGCACGGGGCGCGCGTTCAGTGTCCAGCCCGCGAAGGGCGTGTTGCGTGAGAGGGACCGGAAGGTTCCGGGGTTGACCTGCCACGGCGTGCCGGGGTCAATCAGCACGAGGTCGGCGGGCGCGCCGGGCGTCAGGGCGGGGGCGGGTTCGCGGAGCAGGTTGGCCGGGCCGAGCGTCCAACACGCGGCCCAGTCAAGGGGGGACATGCGCTCCTCCTCGACCATGACCTTCCAGGTGACGCCGATGGCGGTTTCGAGCCCGATGACGCCGAAGGGCGCGTGTAAAAACCCGCGGGCTTTGCTTTCGGCGGTGTGGGGGGCATGGTCGGTGGCAAAAAGGGTGAGCGTGCCGTCCAGCACGCCGTCGCGGATGGCGCGCACGTCGGCGCGGTTGCCGAGCGGCGGGTTCATGCGGTAATTACCGTCGTCGGCCGGGATGTCCTCGGCGGCGAGCGCAAGATGGTGCGGCGAGGCTTCGCCTGTGACGGGCAGCCCTTGGGCGCGGGCGGCACGGATCGCCGCCACGGAACCCGCGCAGGAGATGTGCTGGATATGCGTGGCGCAACCGGTCTCGCGGCAGAGGCGGATGTCGCGCGCGACGGCTTCTGTTTCGGCCTCCGGCGGGAAAACGGGCCAGTTGAGGCGGCGGGCAAGGGGGCAGTCGCGGACAATGCCGTTCCCCGCGAGCCCGGGCACAACCGCGTGATCCAGCACGGGTTTGCCCGCCGCTGCGGCGCGGCGCATGGCTTCGCGCATCACCCCGTCGTCGGCGACCATGGCGCCGTCGTCCGTAAAGGCCGATGCGCCATTGCGCGCGAGTGTCCCGATATCGGCGACCTCCCGCCCCTGGCGTCCAAGGGTGACGCATGCGGAAGGCAGTATTTTGACCGGCAGGGGAACTTCAAGCTGTTCGTGCAGCCAGGCGGGAGAGTCGCCGGGAGGAACGGTGTTGGGCATGGTGACGACATGGGTGAAGCCGCCGGCCGCGGCGGCCGCCGCACCGGTGCGGAGGGTCTCGGCAAGGGCGTTGCCGGGATCACGGAAATGGACATGGACGTCCCAGAAACCGGGGGCGGCAAGAAGTCCGGCTGCTTCGATACGGGTGAGCCCGTCTGCGGACGCGCCGGGGGGCTGGAGGATTCCGTTGCGGACAATCAGGTCGGCGGTTTTGTCGCGTTTGGTGGAAGGGTCGAGCACGCGCGCGTTGGCTAAAACGAGGTTTGTCATGTCAGCCTAAATTATACCGTGCTACCCAGCAAGGTCAAGGGTCGGGTTGGCGCACGAAAAAAAGCCGGATTTTATACGGCCTGACACATGGGCTGTAAGTTGCGGGACGCCGCTCCCCATGTATCCGCGCGGGATCGAGGCACACAGGGGCAACGCCGCGACGGTCAGTGCCGCCATCGCCGCGAACCGCGCTCTCACTGTCTTTGCGTACCGCATCGTCATCCGTTGGGCTTTATTTGTCCAGAGCCGAAATACGTTTCCTCATATTCGTATCTCCCTGTGAGTGTCACCTTACTTCGATACCGTCAAGTCTTCCGGGAAGATTCAACTCCCATGTCAAATAGAAATCAGCGGCATCTTCTGCGGTTGAAAAATGCTTTTCGCATCGTTCGGCCAACACACTTGGGTCAATAGGTGATGCCCGTTGACATATGCAAAGAAACAGGTTTTGGGATGACTTTTCAATAGATATTCCTTCTTGTACGAAACCGGAGTCATTTTTTACACGACATTCTGGGAAACGTCCTATTTGCTCCAGTATGTCCGCCAAAAAACAAACAAGATCATCGTATTTTAACACCGTCGATGAAGCAATACCGAGTTGCTGGCGTTCATCAGCATTGAAATGTTCTCCGCTCAGGAGGCGACGGACAATGTCAGGCGAAAGGTTCATCTGTACTCCTCATGGCATGTGAAACCACTGAATTTTTACTCCGTTTGGAGGAACAACAACCTCAAGTCCGCCCCCCAGATTGGCACCGATGCCAGGTGCCTCTCGTGTTATGAATGAACCGGAGTTTATTGTTCCTCCCATAATAAAAACAGGGCCATTGCCAGTACTTGGCATCCCCATTTGAGATGCATAATTAGCAGTCGTTGCGGGGTTTTGTAATGACCAAAATTGCGCTTCGGCAGCAGCCTGTGTTCCCAAACCTCCCGTGCGATAAATTGTAACACCACTTTGTATCTGTTGAACCGCTGCTTGCGCGGCAGGTGTTGAGCTTTGCGTTGCAGGGCCCCACGCTGTCGTGACATATGGACTGACGACTGTTCCAAGTGGTGCTACCCCTTGCGCCCCTATATTCATCACCCCTGACATGGCGGCGGTCGTCCCCCACGCAGAACTGACGATCTCGGGCGCAATCGTGATGGGCTGGGACGCGGGCGTGTCGTAAGCCCCGAACAGCCGCTGCATGGGCGAGCCGAAGGAACTGAGGTTTGCCTGGTACATGGCTTCCTGCATCTGCGGCGTGGCATTGGGATTGAACGTGGCGAACTGAATTCCGAAGTTCCAAACCGTGTCGATGGCTCTCGCCACGCCGCTCGCGGCCGCGCTGATCGCCAGCCCTTGCGGGTCGATGTAGGCTAATGGGTTGCCGAGGCAGTAGGCATACAGGTTCGGACCTCCGTCAAGGCCGAGGGGGTCTTGCGAGAGGAAGCGGCACAATGTCGCCGAATACAGGCGGTGGCGGGTGAGATACAGTGAACTGCCGCCCACGTTGAACACGCCGTAGCCGCCGAGCCACGCGAAGGGCGTCGGGTTGGCACCGGCCGAACCCCAGTCCTCGCCGTAGGGGCCGTAACAGGCCTGATGGAGGACGTTGCCGGCCTCGTCGGTGAGTGCCACGACGGAGCCGTACTCGTCACAATGAACGACGGTGAGGGCACCGGACGCGGCGTCGATGAAACCGAGCAGTCTGCTGTTGCCCCAGACGAAGTAGCGCAGGACGTTACCGGACAGGTCACACTCCATCAGCGGACGCTTGAGGGAGTCGGCGTGGTCGGGGATCCAGAGGCGGTTGCCGCATACGATGCGATTACCGATTGGGTCATAAGAGTAATCCACAGATGGCACAGATTCCCACAGATCAAGAGAGGTGAGCTGACCGAGTGCGTTATAGGCCGCGTCGAAGACGCTTTCGGAACCGGAGACGGTGTTGGTCAATGCCCCGTTGAGGTCGTAGAGATACGTCTCGGCGCAGGTGTTGGTGCCTTGGGCGACCGTGGCCGACACCAGCCGGTCGGCGGCGTCGAAGGTGTTTACAGCACGGCGTGGGTTCTGCGGATTCGGGAAGAGCCCGGCGGTGACCTGCTCCTTGGTCTTGACGCCCGCCTCGTCGCGGGTGATGACGCGTCCCGCGAACGGCAAGCCGCCGGCGGACCACGACCACGACGCGACCGCGTGGTTGGCGTCGTGCGTCCATGCCCCGGTCACGCCGTTGGGGCACGACAGCGCGGTCAGCCTGCCCGCCGCGTCGCGCGTGAACGTCCACGTATGCCCCGCCCAGTCGGTGACGTTGGTCACGCGCCCGTCGGCATCGTAGCCATAGCGCACCGCCCTGCCGCCGGGGTACACGACGTTCGTGCAGAGCCCGCCCAAGTCGTAGGCGTAGGCAACCGGAAACTGGAGACCGGAAACCCAGGTAACCGCCGAGGTCAGCCGGCCCATGACATCGTAGCTGAACGATAGGCGCGCCGTTTCGTTCGAGGCGGTCAGCAGGTTGCCGACGGCATCGTAGGTAAAGGTTACGTGTTTTTCGTGGGTTTCGTGGTTAAAAGCATCCCGCGCCACCAGCCGGTCGAGCGCGTCGTAGTTGGACGAGAGGGACGCCGCTTCAGTAGGGACGACCAGCAGGTTGTCCACGGGAGCGTAAGATTTGAAAGCGTCAGGCGGCATTGACCCAATAGCAACTTGTCTTGAGAATGGATCGGGAGCGTAGGCGAGGGTTATGCTTGGAAACAAACAGACCGATACCACCCCAAAAATGGTCACGCAACACGCCAGCTTATGTTGAATACCAAGAGTCAACGTTCCCCCTTGTGTATCGGATTGTGCAACGAAAGGGGGAACATGCTTTCAGACCAGTTTCTGAAAATATCCATTATTTCA
>JALHET010000531.1 GCA_022839525.1 Lentisphaerota bacterium | reverse complement strand
ATACATGGCCAATTTGTGAGCGTGCCCCGCCCGTCGTAGAATTTGAAAAGGAGTGACAGCGCCAAGAGGATCTGATAAACTTGAGTTGCAAGACCAAAGAAATCAGAACGAAAAGGAGCTGTCACCAATGAGATTATACCAAGGGGATCAAGCAACGGTCAAGGGGAGCGTCGCGATAATAGACGTGGAAGCGCTGACGGCGCGTGCGAGCGAGGGTTTGCTTCAGCTGTCGGTTGAGTTGGGGCTGGAAGTACTGCGTCAGATGCTAGAGACGGACGCCGCGGAGCTGGCGGGCCCGAAGGGGAAGCATCAAGGAGATCGGAAAGCGTACCGCCACGGCACGGGAAAGAGCCGTGTGGTGCTGGGCGGGGAGAAAGTGCCGATCGAGCGGCCACGGGTGCGGAGCATAGACAATGAAGAACTCGCCTTGCCGTCTTTGGGATTGTTCCAGCGAGAAGATCCGCTGAACCGAGCGCTGCTGGCTCGGCTGCTATGCGGGGTCTCCACGCGCAAATATGGGCGGACAGTGGACGCGCAGGTGGACGCCCCAGGCTGTGTGTCAAAGAGCGAGGTAAGCCGTAGGTTCGCGGCCGGTCTAGAGGCGCAGATGGAGGTGTTTTTCAAACGGCCGATCGAGGGCAGTTATCCGGTGCTGATGATGGATGGCCTGGAACTAGGGAAGATGACGGTCATAGCGGCGCTGGGCATAGACAGCAATGGAAAGAAGCGAATACTGGGGCTGATTGAGGGCGGCAGTGAGAACAGCGAATTGGTCAAGCGGCTGCTTAAGGACCTGATTGAGCGAGGTCTTCCAACCGACGAGCCAAGGCTGTACGTGCTGGACGGCGGCAAAGCACTCACTAAAGCGGTAAAGGACACCTTCGGGAATCAGGCTTATATTCAGCGCTGCCAGGTGCACAAGAAGCGCAACGTGCTCTCGCATCTGCCGCAGTCTGAGCAGGAAAATGTGTCGTTGGCGCTGAGCCTTGCTTATCGCGAGCACGAGTACGAGAAGGCGAAAACGGCACTTGCACTGCTGGCGGACAACTTGGAGCACCGCTATCCCAGTGCCGCCGCCAGCCTGCGCGAGGGCCTGGATGAAACGCTCACCGTGCACCGGCTCAAGCTACCCGGCCTGCTACGCGAGACGCTCGCCAGCACCAACGCCATGGAGTCTGCCAACTCCGTTTGTGTAGGCATCCTCAACCGCGTGAGCCATTTCCGAGATGGCAAGATGACCTTGCGC
>JALHET010000530.1 GCA_022839525.1 Lentisphaerota bacterium | reverse complement strand
CGCGACCACCGTCTCGGGCGGCACCCTCAAGATGGGTAACAGCGTGCCGGACATCTCCGGGCTCTCTTACCGCTTAGACGCTTCCAAGCCCGGCTCCCTCACGCTTAGCGGCACCAACGTCACCGCGTGGGCGGACGCGGACGGCCGCGCCGTGACCTTCTCCCAGGCGACGGCGGAACTTCAGCCGGTCTTCATTCCCAACTCGATCAACGGCCTCCCCGCTCTCCGCTTCGGTTTTTCCGGAGCCAGCAAACGCCTCATCGCCAACACAAGCGCTGCGGCCCGGACCGTCTTTATCGTCAACCGGATGACTTCCGGCGCGCAGGGCAACGGCATCTGGGGATCGGACGGAAACGACCTGGGTATCCGCGCGAACAGCGCCACCGTATGGCAACCCATCCCTTCTGCTGGAAACACGAACGACTTTGCTTATGGGGGCGAGACGTACATCAACGGCAAGCTCGGCACAACGTTTACGAGCGGTGTGCCGCACATCCTGACCGCGGTCAGCGCGAAACAGGAAAATTTTACCGCTGCGCTCGGGCACTACTTAACGACACACCCCGACCGTTATTTTCGGGGCGAGATTGGCGAGGTGCTGGTCTTTGACCGGATCCTGAGTCCGGCAGAGCGCCAGTCGGTCATCGGATACCTTGCGGAAAAATGGCTGAACGATGCTCCCTTCCCCCCGGTACTGGACATGCTGCCGACCGCGACCGCGCTGACCCTCGCGGATGCCGGGACGCTGGATCTGAACGGCGTGAACCAGACTGTGGCCTCGCTCTCGGGCGGGGGTACGGTGCGTAACAGCAACACGGACGCTTGCATCCTGACCGTGGGCGGTGACAACGCGAGCACTGTCTTCGACGGTAAGATCGAGGGTGCGCTTTCGCTGAGGAAAACCGGCTCCGGAACGCTCACCCTGAACGGAACCAGTGCCGCCACGGGCGCGACCGTGATTGAGGGCGGCACCCTGAAACTGGGCGCGTGGTTGCCCGCCGCCGGCCTCTCCTACCGGCTGGATGCCATGGCCGCATCCACCCTCACCCTGAGCGACAGCAACGTCACGGCATGGGCCGACGCGAACGGCAGTGCCCTGACCTTCACGCAGCCGACCGCCAGTCTGCAGCCCGTCTATGTGGCCAACAGCGCGATCAACGGTCGGCCGGCTGTGCGCTTCGCCCAGACCGGACGCAACCGGATGGCCGCGAATCTCGCCACCAGCGCGCAGACGGTCTTCGTTGTGT
>JALHET010000529.1 GCA_022839525.1 Lentisphaerota bacterium | reverse complement strand
AGAAGCAAAAGAAAAAGTCATTGTCTTCAACCTGTCCGGCAACGGCATGCTCGACCTCATCGGCTACGAAAAGTACCTTTCCGGAAACATCAAGGACCACCAGCCCTCGCCCGAGCAGCTCGCCCGGTCCCTGGACTGCATCAGAAACTTCCCGAAGCCGTAACGGACCAGAGTAGATCGAGGCAGCAGGCTCATCGGGGCGCGACATTCTCCGCCCCGGAGCCGCCGGCCAGACATCTCTACGATCGGCGACTTCGATCCCGAGAAATGAGGGCGCTGCATCAGGCACGGTTGCATCAGGCCCGGTTGCATCAGGCACGGTTGTGTGAGGCCCGGCTGTGTCAGGCTCACCGAGTGCCGACTGGGTCGGTTTTATTCCGAATCACATTGAAGAGCGCGATCATACACAGAAACAGAACAACCGGAACTGCAATCCACAGTGCCTGGTGTGCGTATGCGATCTGGTAGTAGAGGGTTGCGGTTATCCAGGCAAGCACGGTTAAATAGACGATGCACAGCCAGCCGTAAAACCGTCCAAGTTCGCGGATAATCGCGCCAAGCGCGGCGATGCAGGGGAAGTACACCAGAATGAACAAGAGATACGCATAGGCTGCGTGCTTGTTGTTTCCGAACCGGTCGCGCATGACGGCGAATATGCCGGAGTCGGCTTCGATTTCTTCCGCTACGGCTGCCTCGTTACCGGAAATGATCGACAATCCCAGCGGGTCCAGCACGGAATCGGCAAGACCGGCAAAAGAGGCCGGAATGGACGCAAAGGCTTCTACCACCGCAGCGCCGAAATCAAATCCCGGATCTCCGGATGCGGCTTCGGCAGAATCATCTGCGGACGAAGCGGCTGATCCGGCCGCAACAGCTCCGGCGGCGTCTGCCGAGGCTTCCTGCGCCTCAAGCTGGCCGTACAGTCCGTTCAGAGTGCCGACGACTGCCTCCTTTGCGAAGAGGCCGGTGAACATGCCGACTGTTGCGGGCCAGTTGTCCTGCGTTATCCCCATGGGACCGAACACCGGTGTGAAGGTTTTACCGACAGCCGAAAGCACAGAATTGGCCGAATCTTCGTTGCCAAACGAACCGTCGGCGCCGATCGAGTTGAGCAGACCGAGAATCGCGACGACCAGGACGATTACCTTTCCGGCACGCACGACGAAGCTCTTGAGCCTCAGCCAGGAATGCCGGAGGGTGCTGCCGATCCGCGGCACATGATACGGCGGAAGTTCCATCACGAAAGGA
>JALHET010000528.1 GCA_022839525.1 Lentisphaerota bacterium | reverse complement strand
GATCCGCTTGCGCGCACCGTCTACATTACCGGCGTCGCAACCTTCGGCGGCATCGACATCAAGTAAGGGAAATTCCCCCGCGCAAGCGGGCGGCAATAGCGGAAACTTCAGGGGCGCCGCCTTTCATCAGGGCCGTCGCAAACGGCCTACCAACCAGCACCGTACGTGCCCCCAGCCGGCCGGCCGTACGAAGATCCCGCGCATGGCGGATTCCCCCGTCGACCCACACTTCGCCCGCATAGCGGGCAAGCTCGGCGCCGTACCCGGCAAGAAACGCGGCAGAGCTTCCCCGTTCGGCGGGAACGCGCCCGCCGTGGTTCGAAACAACCGCGATATCGGGCTTTACTTCCCTGACCAGTTCTACATCCCTGCGGGAAAACACACCCTTTAGTGCAAACGGCACCGGCGCGGCAGCCTTGAGAGCAACAAGCTGTTGAGCGGTCTTCCGCTCAAGGCTCACCAGGTCGCGCATGGTCGCAATCGCGTACGCGTCTATATCTATTCCGATGATTTCGGCAACATCTTCCGCCCATGAAAACCTCTCCAGAATCCGCCCGTCCGGATACGGCTTGATGAACACCGCGCCTTTCGCACCGTTCGCGCGCAGGGCCTCGATTCCATACTGCAGTTTTTCATCCGGATAGCCGTCGCCGATAGAAATCGGCACACCCGCAGCGATGCACGCTTCCACGATATCGAAGTACCAGCTCTTTTCGTCGCAATATCCCAGATTCTGGACAGCACCGGTCATCGGCGCGAGCCGCAGGGTCGGCAGAACTTCTTCAGCATTCAACCGGCCGCCGGACACCGGCTTGCCGGACACCGGCTTGCCGGAGGCATCGGCGCCGATCTCATCAGCGAACCGCCCCCAGTCTGCGCAGTTCAAGATAAAGTTGGCGCTGTCGTCGACGCCGCCCATGCCGGGGAGCTCGCCCCTGCAGCCGTACCCATTGCACGCAGCGCAGAACCTGCACTTATAACCGGAAGTCTTTTCCATACGAATCACTATACGCATCAAACCGTGACAGGGCAACCTCAACATTCTCAAAGGCCTCACCTGTAAAATCTATCGATTTTTGCACGCGCTTCCCTCGATTTGTTTTATATATTCTGCTACGCTTCCAGCAAATACGGGTGGAAGAATGTCTTCCGCCATAACAAAACCTGTGGAGTTACTAATGAGCATCTCGAACCATCTCGTCGCAATTCTTGCCGGAGGGCTTATCGCTGCCGGCACCGCCGCCGGAGCGCAG
>JALHET010000527.1 GCA_022839525.1 Lentisphaerota bacterium | reverse complement strand
TGCTCGTTCTGTAGTATGCTCATCATTTCGTTACCTCTTTTCTCGTTTCCGTCTTACAAAAACCGCCGCGCCATCCCGCATCCGCACTCGCGGGCGGGAAATCATAATCACGTCAGATGCTTGCCGATCCACTCGAACAGCAGCCCCGCCGCAGACGTTAGGATTGCGACGATCACAACCAGCTTTCCGCGCCCCTCGGCCTGCACGCGCTCTACCTCGCGGACACGGTGGAACAGCTCGACCACATCATCGTGCGTGCGCTCGTGCTTCTCGGCCTTCGCGCATCCGGAGGTCTGCATGTTGTCGAGTTTGCTCTCAATGCGTTCGAGCCGCGCAAGGATGATGCTGGTCACTGTCTCGTCGTTGCTCATATCATGGTCTCCATCCCGCTAAGTAAGCCGCCCGTTCGTTGGCGTCGAGGCGTCTGGTCTCGACAAAAAACTGCGGGTTAAGTCCGGCCGCGTCTTGGTCACTGTATAAGCGCGTGTAAATGATTCGCGGGCCGTCGGCAGAACGATAACTACCTATCCACGAAACACACCAAAACTCATAGCGAGGATAGTAATATGTGTATTGCTGGAAAGAACGTGAGTGGTTGTAAGTTGCAGTCAATCCGTTTGTGATAACCGTCGCCGAAAGGTTGAGTGTCACCTGATCTGCGGTCGGCGGTGTTATGTTCGGGTAGATCGTCGCGCGCACAAAGACAAGCTCGTGAGGTATCCTGAATCGGAGTGTGTTGTTTGAGGCGGTTCCGATGGTCGGCAGCGCGCCGCCGCCGAATGATGGTCCGGCGCCTGTGCCTCCGGCGGTGCCATAGTCCGCCATCTGCCACTCGTAGCACTCCGGCCACGTCTGCCTGACCCGCGTGGTAACGCCGTCAATCGTGCTCGCGGCGAACTCCCATACGCCCGTGACGAGGATTTCTGGAGTCCGGTCGAAGGTCAGCGCGGGCGAGAACGTGATGTTGGTTCCGGCCCATTCCGTGACGTTGAGGCGCAGCGTGATTTCCGCCCGCCCCGTGCCGTCCAGCGCCAGCCCCGACCAGTCTATGCCCACCGGCCCCGCGCCCGTGACGGCGACGCTGTACACGCTCTGGGTCGCCGTCACGGTGACGTTTGTTCCGCTCTCGTACAGCGGCGCTATGATGCTCGTTTCTCCGCCGCCGCTGGGCCACTCCGTGATTGTGTCGCCGTTCAGGGTGAAGGCCTGCGCCGTGACGTTTGAGCCGTACAGCGGCGGGCGCACGACAGGCGC
>JALHET010000526.1 GCA_022839525.1 Lentisphaerota bacterium | reverse complement strand
GTCATGCGGAAGATGTGCTTCTGTGTACCATGTCGTCGCGCCAACTCTTCATACATGCGGTCGTGGTCCTCCTGGATGCCCCAGAAGTTCTCGTATTGAGCGATCGGCTTGAAGCCGTTGTGCCGGCTGATGCTGTTGAGCAACATCAGAGTCGGCATGAACGTCCGCCCGCTGTGGTGGAATGCCAGCAGGTCGCAAGTGTCAGCCAAGTTCGGCATGTTAAAGTTGTGGAACAACTGGCTGTTGTCGGCCATGATGGGTTTGGTTGGATCGGCTTCCTTCCAAGTACGGTAGATCAGCCGGCACCAATCTTCATAGCTCGCTTCGCGCCAGGACTCCCACTCCGCGGCCAACGGTCCCGTGTGGCGCCGCTCTATGACGTTGTGGTCCGCTGGTGGCTTGATCTCGCTGAACGATCCGTACTCTGTTCCCCAGCGACGATTGAGCGCGGCGATTCCATTGTACTTCTTTCTCAGCCACGCATGAAAATCCATCTCCGCGTGCTTGCCGTAGCCGACTTGCCGAGTACCTTGTTCGGTGCCGACCGCCGGCCCGTGAGCCTCCCATTGGAACTCGTAAAACAGGAACTCGTTTCGGGCGCGAAATGTGCAGCCCATGTTACTAACGATTTCCTGCACGTAGTCGCGCACAACCGGGTGCCACCAGTTGAGCTGGGCTGAACCCGTGGAACGTTTCAACAATTTCGCCGTCGGTTGTACCACATGCAGAATTTCTGGATCATCCTGGGCTCGATCGATCAACCACTTCGGTGCCCAACTGCCGTCGTGCAACGCCATGAACAACAGAAGGCAGCTCTTCTTGGGGATGCCGCTGGCGCGAATCTCCTCCCACTGTTTGTCGTAGTTCGACCAGTCGTAATGGCCCGGCCTGTCGCTGCGAGGGCCGCCGATCGTGGTGCTGTGGACCGGATCAAAGCCGAGAGGCTTCTCCATGCCCTGGAAATCCCACGTACTGCGGTTGGCGTAAATGATCTGGTTCACGTGGCCATCGCCCGAAATGGCTGGCAACATGGCCTGAGTCGGGCCGGGAGGCGGAACCCACTGCTGACCGGCTGTACGGCACCGCTCGGTGGCGCTGACGATGGCAAACTGTGCCTGAGCGTCGAGAAGGTCTAGTTCCTCATTAAGCGCCGTTGCCTGCCGGTCAAACGCTTCCCTTTTCTCTACGTTCTTTAAGTCCAGGAATGCCTCGCCGTAGACCTGGTAGAGCCTTGCGAGTTGCCCCTCCACCTGC
>JALHET010000525.1 GCA_022839525.1 Lentisphaerota bacterium | reverse complement strand
TCGGCGAATCACGTTGTCCAGGCGGTTCAACGCATCACGACCACGCTGCCCTCCGACCTCCAGGTCGCTCGCCTTCGCGGCCCCGCGCTCCTCACCGGCATCGTCTGCCTTCATACGTCGGCCCTCGCTGGCAGGCACCGAAACCAGCAGCAGCGTTCCGGGCACGTTCTCCGCGGCGAGCGTCAGGGCCTGGGCGAAGGTGAACTGCGTCTCGAACAACCCACCGGGCACCGGGCGCTCGGGATCCGGTGTATCCGGTAGCTGCCGGGCATACGCCACCCACTCGTCGATCAGGACGACGGCTGGCCCGAACCTCGTGAACAGCTCGCGAAGCAGGTTGCCCGGGTTGGTGCCGGTGCGGTCGGCGTCGGCGACGATCGCGTACCCCTCAGCGCCGCCGAGTTGCCACGCGAGCTCACCCCACAGCGTGTGCACCACGGTCCCGTCGGGCTTGTGTGACGCCGTCGAAGGCGGGATCTCGTTGCCCACCAACGCGGCCTTTCGCACCGGCCGGGACAGTACTTCGGCATGCTCGCCGGCAAGCACGTCCTGCACGCTCTGCGGGAACGCATGCAGCGGACGCCCGGAGAACAGGTGCCAGACCGCGAGCATCGAGTGAGTCTTGCCGCCACCGAATGTGGTCTGCAGGTTGATCACGGGATTGGCCGACTCCGAGCCGTGGACCCTGTGCACCGCGCGACGCAACAGCTCCTTGAGCCCATCAGTCAGGTAGGTGCGACGGAAGAACTCCACCGGGTCCTGATACTCCTTTGCCGCGTTCTTCTGAACAGCCACTGAGTAAAGATCCGCGGCGAACTCGGCATTGCTGTACCGTCCGGAAGCCACGTCCGGATGGGGCCTCAACACCTCGCGCCAAGACGGCAGTTCGGCGTCCGCGGTCCCGGGTAACGCGGTGGCCGCGCGCACGGCCTTGCGCGTCTGCTGCTCGAAATTCCCTCGCAGGATATCCAACCGCGAAGTCCGCACACTATCGGCCTCGCGCACCGCACCGATCGCCCGCATGACCCGCTCGATGGTGTCCAGTGCGCGGACGGCGTCGTCCGGGGAGAAGGGTTTGAAGTGCGCCACATCGTTGCGCACGCTGCGCAACTCGCCGACGAAGCCCTGCTCCCCCCGGGACAGGTGGTCGTTGAAGATGTAGCCGAGCGAGCCGATCGGCTCGGTGATGATTCGGAACTGGTCCTGCGGATCGGTGCGGGAGTACTCCTTGCCGCGGATGCCCCTCTCGGCATCCTTGGCGGCCAAG
>JALHET010000524.1 GCA_022839525.1 Lentisphaerota bacterium | reverse complement strand
GTACCGGGGAACCTGCGCGTCCTCTGGCAAGCCGGTCGTCAGAAGCTCTCCCAAAACACGCTGCTGGATCGTCTCCGCCGCGTTGAACTTAACGACATAGGCATTCAAGTCCGCCAGGAGCTTGTCTGGGTCGCGGAACCACCGGTCGAGGTATATCTCGGTGAAGAGCAAGCAGAGATACTGGAAGTACTTGGGATAAAGCACCTGGCCGTCGGCATTGCGCTTGGCGGTAATGGCCTTCCAGTGACGGACGATGTTCTCGTCATAGGCCAACAGCATGTCGTGGGGCAGTTCCGGCCTGTCGAAAAGGAGTTTCAGGCACAGGTGGAACTTCGATATGCCATCCTCGCCGAAGCCCTCGAACGCAGGATCGCGCATGTTCCGGGCAATGCCGTCAAAGCTGGACTCGCCGAACAGGTCGAGCATCCAGTTCACGAGCACCAGCCGATGCTCGAACTTGAGCTTCTTCCGGCTGCTGGCTGCGCCGTCTTGTTTTCGTCTCGCCATCATCGTCTCCTCAAATTGAACGGCGGGGCCCGCCGCACGCTCGTCAGTTGCCAGGCTCCGCCAGGGCGCGGGCGAATGCCGCCCAGGACTTCTTGAATCCCGGTCGGCTCTTGTTGTTCGTCCCACCCCAGAACTTGCGAAACTCCATGTGTCGGCCGCGCTTGTTCCTGAAGAACGTGGAAGGGTCCAGCGCCTTTGCGCCCTTGCCCCTGTTCTTCCGCCAGTAGGCCAGCGAAGCGACAAACACCTTGTCTATCGCCTGGATCAACGCCCTTTCGGTCGCATGGTCCCCACATTCGATCAGGTGAATGAAGCGATCCTGGGCCGATGCCGAACGAAGCAGTGGCGCGAGCTGCGACCACACGAACCACTGGACGAGCCATTTCGCGTAGCCGCGCTGCGGGTATCCTCTGGCGCAGTAGGTGACCTCACGCATCGTCCAGTAGCGCGTCAGATAGTACCGGGGGTCCGCGCTGGGGAAGATGCACGCGTACTTGTCGTCCTCAAAGAGGTTCTCGACGCCGGAACGCGCCTCCACAGGGTCGAGATCGCACCCCGCCACGGCCCGCGCCAGATCCTCTTTCTTGACGAGCTTGTAGTGCTTGCTGCCCGCCGCGCGTCTGGCGGTCGGCATGATCGTCGAGGAGATCACGATCCGGAACTGGCGCAGTTACCGTGAACCTCACACGTTCCGGTTCGAGAAAGGGTTCAATCTCCTTGTCGGCCGCAACGAGGCAGGAAAATCAACCCTGTTCGAGGCATTCA
>JALHET010000092.1:8758-9486 GCA_022839525.1 Lentisphaerota bacterium | reverse complement strand
CCCCGCCAATTTTTTCGCCGCGCACACTGAAGGCAAGCCGGTACACGCGCCCTGGCAGAAACGTCACCGGATCGGAAATCCAGGCATTGTTGTTCGAGCCGTCACCCGCGACTGACAGACACGCGCTGTCCCCATTGCCGCCCTGCCTCGTCCATTCGCCCTCGCCCTGAGAGAGGTTCCAGCCACGAGGCGTTTTCCCGCCCTCCTCAAACCTGCCGTTTGTCAGCAGGTTGGTCTGGCAGAACGCCGTCAGCGCGTGACCCGCCAGCACACTCAAAACGATGCCAAAATGCCCAAGCCTCATAAACGCTCCGATTCGTTGTTGTTCAGTTATTTATTAGTATGCGGCAAAACAGGTGGCAAACGCAAGAATGGCATTCCGTCACGGAGGGTGTTTTGCTAAACTTGGTTCATGCGGAACCATCGGGTTGAAGAGTGGGAAGGTAAGTTGAACGTGCTGCTCAGACATGTGGACCGTATGCTTGAGGCCCGGTATGGCTCCCTGTCGAAACTCCACCCCGCACGGCCCCCGCACGGCAGTACCGCCAACCCCCAACAGGATGGCCTTTTCCGTGTCACCGCAAGTTTCACGCCGGGCTTCGGTTCCACCTTCGGAAGTGGCTATGTCCTGCGGTTTGACACGGTTACCCTCGACACCTTCCCGGATGAGCAACGTGCGGAGATCGAACACACTGCCGTGAAGTTGATCCGCGAAGGCCTCGAGAAGG
>JALHET010000092.1:0-8732 GCA_022839525.1 Lentisphaerota bacterium | reverse complement strand
CTCCCCGGCCGGGGGCTCGCCGTCAAACGGGACGGCTCCCTCTGGAAAATCGTGGGCGACCTTTCTCTCTCGGAAATGAAACGCAAAAAACACCATGCAGCAAAGACGGAGACGCCATGATCCCCTTCCTCGCCACGCTCGACATCAGCCTGAACGCCTCGCTCGGATACGGAACGATCCTTCACTACTTCCTTTCCCTGCTCGTCTGCTTTCACCTGCTCCTGAGGCCGCGCGACGCCCGCGTGTCCCTGCTCTGGATCTTTTTCACCACCGCGTTTCCGTTCGTCGGCCCCCTCGCCTATGTCCTTTTCGGCATCAACACTGTGCCGCACAAAGGCTGGCAGAAGCAGTACTCCGACAGCACCTTCCAAAAGCGCCAGCGCTTGAATGTCCGTTCAACCCACCCGCTGGCGGAAATGTCCTCCAAAAAAAATGCCTTGCGGGTTATGCCGCCTGACGCCGCGTGGGCACCGCTAAACCGCATCCTCGACCGGCTTTCCGTCAACCACCCGTTACTTGGCGGCAACGATGTGCAGCTCCTCGAATCCGCCGAACTCGCACTGGAAGAAATGTTCCTGGCCATCCGCAATGCCCGCCAGCACATCCACCTCGCGACCTACATCTTCAACGACGATGCTGTGGGGCGCCGGTTGATGAACCTTCTGGCCGAACGCGCCGCGGCTGGCGTTGAGGTGCGCGTGCTGTATGACGCATTCGGATCCGCCGGCGCAAACCTGCGCCTTTTCTTCTGGCGCTACCGGCACGTGCCGAACTTGCAGCTCATCGGCTTCTCGCAGGCCAACATGCTCAAACGTAAGTTTCAGATCAATCTGCGCAACCACCGCAAGATCCTCGTGGTGGACGGCTCGCTGGCCTTTACCGGAGGCATTAATTTTCACGACGTGTATCTTCCGCGCAACGGCCGTCCCGGCATCCTTGACTACCATTTCCGGATACGGGGACCCATTGTGCTTGAACTGCAGTACACGTTCCTGCGCGACTGGTACTACATGACCGATGACCCGCCCGACAAGCTGCTTGCAGCCCGGTTTTTCCCGTCCCCCACACAAGCGGGCAACAGTGCGGTGCGCCTTCAGAACAGCGGCCCCACCCGGGACGAGGCAGGCGCCGCGCTCAATACCTTTTTCGGCGCGGTCAACCTCGCTAAACGCCAAATCCTGATCGTCACGCCCTATTTTGTTCCGACCGAGCCATTGATCCTCGCCTTGCGCCAGGCCGCATTCCGCGGGGTGGAGGTCAAAGTGCTGGTGCCATCTGTCAACAACCACCCGACCCTGCAGCTCGCCTCGCACGCGCTCTACGCCACGCTTCTCATGTCCGGTGTCCGCATTTTCGAACGTGAGCCGCCTTTCATACACGCGAAGGCGTTCCTGGTCGACGACGCCGTAGCCATTATCGGTAGCGCCAACCTCGATTCCCGCAGCCTTTCTCTGAATTACGAAACGACGATCTCAGCCGCGCGCGCGAAATCACGTATGCCGAATGGCGCCGCCGTCCAAAGACCCGGCAATTCGCCGAAAACTTTTTCAACCTCTTTCACCCCATCGCCTGACGCGAAGAATGGCATTGTCTCACCCCCCTACAATTTGTACACTACCTTCAACAACGGCGTTTATAAGTAATCGGCAACTCCTGACCTGTAACGGATCATCTTTATGAATAGCGATCAAGTTAAAAAAGGTTTCCAGCGCGCACCCCACCGCGGCCTTTTCATGGCCACCGGCGTCAAACGTGAAGATTTCGACAAGCCCTTCATCGGCGTTTGCAACTCCTATGTTGACATCATCCCCGGCCATTGCCACCTCAATAAAGTCGGCGCGTGGATCAAAAAGTGCATCCGCGCCGCCGGCGGCGTGCCCTTCGAGTTCAACACCATCGGCATCTGCGACGGCATCGCCATGGGTCATGGCGGAATGAAGTATTCGCTGCCCAGCCGCGAGCTCGTCGCGGACTCCGTCGAGTCCATGGTCAACGCCCACTGCTTCGACGCGATGATCTGCATCCCCAACTGCGACAAGATCGTGCCCGGCATGATCCTCGGCGCAATCCGCGCCAACATCCCCACGATCTTCGCTAGCGGCGGCCCCATGAAAGCCGGCAACCTCGATGGCAAGGCTGTGGACCTCATCTCCATTTTTGAGGGAGTCGCCCAGTTCAACAGCGGCAAAATCACCGAAGCCGACCTGAAGCGCGTCGAATCCGCCGCCTGTCCGGGTTGCGGTTCCTGTTCCGGCATGTTCACCGCCAACTCCATGAACTGTCTCTGCGAAGCCATCGGCCTCGCCCTGCCCGGCAACGGCACGATCCTCGCCGAGGATAAGGCCCGCCGCAAACTCTGGAAGAAAGCCGCCGTGCGCATCGTCGAAATGGCCAAGGCCCAAAGCCCCAAACCGTGCGACCTGATCACCCTCGCCTCGATCGACAACGCTTTTGCCCTCGACATGGCCATGGGCGGAAGTTCGAACACGGTGCTCCATACGCTCGCGATCGCCCATGAGGCTGGTATCCACTACGATCTCGACCGGATCAACGCCATCTCCCAGAAGTGCCCCAATGTCTGCAAGGTCGCGCCCTCCTGCTCTTACCACATGGAGGACGTCGATGCCGCCGGAGGCATCCCTGCCATTCTCAAGCGGATCACGGGCATCAAAGGCCTCGTCGACAAATCGTGTCCCACCGTCAGTGGCAAGCCCCTCGGGAAAATCATCGCCGCCGCCAAAATCAAGAACGACCAGGTCATCCGCACCGTCGAGAACGCCTACTCCAAAGACGGCGGGCTCACCATCATGCGCGGCAACCTCGCCGAACAGGGCGCCGTAGTCAAAAAGGCCGGCGTGATGCCGTCCATGCTCACGTTCGAGGGCATGGCCATCTGTTTCAATTCGGAAGAAGAGGCGTGCGCAGGCATCCTCGCCGGCAAGGTCAAGCCCGGCCATGTGGTCGTCGTCCGCTACGAGGGCCCGCGCGGCGGCCCCGGCATGCAGGAAATGCTCAACCCCACCTCGTACATCATGGGCGCGGGACTCGGCGAATCCGTGGCGCTCATCACAGACGGACGCTTCTCCGGCGGCACGCGCGGCGCCTGCATCGGCCACATTTCGCCAGAAGCCGCCGAGGGCGGTCTCATCGGCCTGCTCAAGGACGGTGACCGCATCCGCATCGACATCCCCGGACGTACACTGGAGGCGCTCCTTGACAACGGCGAGATCGCGCGCCGCCGCGCCGCCGCGCCCGCGTGGCAGCCACGCAATCTCTCCGGTTGGTTGCGCCGCTACTCGCTGATGGTCGGCAACGCCAGTTCCGGCGCGTCGCTGATGTGATGTGGGGCGAAAAAGACGGCGAAACGGTTCGTGACTTCGTGGTGAGAATTTCGGGTTGCGGCCTCCGAAACGCCCATTGCGCAGCAAGCGTTTGCCTCACCTCGTGCGCAAATATTTCTCGGTGCCGTACGGGAAGTCCGACGGCACATAGTTCAGCACACCTTTGTTGCACAGGCTGAACGCTTTCGGGAAACTCAAAAAAATCCACGGGCAATCTTCGCGTATCATCGCCTGCGCCTGTGCCCAATACCGGTTGCGCTCGGCCGCGTCCGCCGCGCCGCACGCCGCTTCATACAGCCGGTCGAACGCGGGATTCACGTAATTGACGCGGTTCGGCCCAGGCGACACGTTCTTGCTGTAGAACAGTTGCAGAAAATTCTCCGCATCCGGATAATCCGCTACCCAGCCCACACGGAACATCTGGCTCTGCCGACTCGACATGCGACGCAGAAAAGTGGGCCAGTTGTGATACTGCGGCTTCAACGCAATCCCGACACGCGCCAAAAAGGAAACCATCAGCTCGGTCGATTCGCGGATGTCCTGCGACGTGCGCCCCAAATCCAGCTCAAGTTCCAACCGCTTGCCCGTCTTGGGGTCAATCCCGTCAGGATACCCGGCTTGGCGCAAAAGCGCTTTGGCCTTCTCAAGATCAAAGCCATACGGGAAGGGCGTCTCCAGCCGCCCCGCCGTGCCAGGCGGCACCGGGCCGTCACAGGGCACCACCCGGTTGTTGAAGAAACGCACCCACGCCGCACGGTCGAACGCACAATTTAACGCCTGCCGCAACGCGCGGTTGCTCCCCAGCACAGGATCGTCCATGTTGATGCCGATGTAGGCCACCTCCAGCGTCGATATCGAAAAAAGCGTGACGCCCCTGCGCCGCAAGGAATCCGACAGCCCGCCCGCAGCGTCAATGACCACATCCCAGTTGTCCCTCGATATCTCCCCCAGAAAATCCAATTCGCCCGCCAAGAAACAGAGCCACTGCGTCGACACGTCATCGATCACGCGGTAAACCACACGGTCGAAAGGCACCGTGCCGTCTCCCGCGCACACGGCGGCAGGCCCCTTGCGCCATCCCCGCCATGACGGATCGCGCGTGTAGGTCATCTGGTGATTGCGTTGCCACCCCGTCAGCCGGTAAGGCCCTGTCCCGACCGCATGACTGCCGAAACCGGCCCCATACAGCTTCACTGCCTCATGGGGCACCACCGCTGAATAGGACATCGCCAGATACCACATGAACGGGTGCATCGGGCGCGCAAGTTCGATACGCACCGTCCGCGCGTCAAGCGCCCGCAACCCGCCGACAGGCAGCGAATAATCGGTCTTGCTTCCCGCAACAGAGGCATCCGCGAAAGCCCGCATGCCCGCAACCGTATCCTCCACCAGCCATGCGCCCGGCGAGGCAACCCGCCGGTCTGCCAGCCGCTTGAGCGAAAAGACCACATCGTCCGCCGTCACCGGCCTGCCGCGCGGCTGTCCCGCCGCATCCGTGCCGAAACAACGGTCGGGCTGAAACCGCGCGTCCGGGTGCAGCCGGAACACATACACCAGCCCGTTCGAGTGCACGTCGGGCAGGGTCTCGGCCAATCCCGGAATCAACGCATAGGGCCGCACGCGGTAATCGAACTCCAGCAGGGGCTCATACACCAACTGCACAGCGCGCGCGGCATAGAGCGACGACGCGACCGCCGGATCCATACTCGACACGCGGTCCATACTGCGCCGGAATTCAGTTTCTCCCGCCACATGCGCCGCCAACAGTCCGGCAGCAAAAAAATGGATCGTCCAACGCGCCACGCTCACCTGTCCCCATTCTTAAGTTCCCGGCTTCCCCTTTACCGCAACCGCCGGATGCAGATAAATCGGCAACGGTTCAAACACGCACGCCCGGGGCTCGGACAGCGCCAGGCGCCCCACATCGGCGGCGCTCGGGAAAACGGCCCGCGCCACCAGCCGCTCCGCAGGAAAGGCACCCTCCAGCACCGCGCCCAACCGATCCCAGTCGGACGTCACGATCCGCGTGCCCGCCGGAACCGCAGCCGCCACCTCCTGACTCGGCGTCAGCATAAAATCATCTGCGCTGTGCGTCGGCTCCCGTCCGTCGAAAAGCCGGACACGTTGCGCGGCGGCATCCACGCGATAGGTCACGCTCCACAGCCGGTCGCGGCGTGCGTCCCCGACCACCGTCACGCATTCGGCACCACAGCCCTGCCCAAGTGCCAATGCCGCCGCGCTGGCCACGCCATAAACCGGCTTGCCGCCCGGCAACGCCATCCCCTGCATGGCCGATAGACCCGCACGGAGACCGGAGAAGGAGCCAGGCCCCAGCCCGGAGATGAACCGGCCGACATCGGCAACCGTGATCCCGCATGTCTTAAGCGCCGACGCCAGTTCCTCAAGCCAAACCGGCGCGCGCGCCGGCTCGCCGTCCCATTCGCGCGCGCATAGGAGTTCGCCATCCGCAAACACCGCCATCCCCGGCCGTCTTGTGGAACGTTCAATCACCAAACACCGCATACGCCACCACTTCCTTGAAAACTGCCGTTGACGATCATTGCCGACGTGGCGGCACCTCTCACCGGCTGTGGGCCGGCGAACACTCCCGCGTCCTCACTTGACTGCGGTAAATGGTCCACCCGTTACCCAACCAGTAGGCAATCCCGCACACCCACATGGTCGGAAGCAACAGGGCATGATTTCCCGTGATCTCGCTCACCATGATGATCGCCGCGATAGGCACACGCACGGACGCCGCCAGAAACCCCGCCATGCCGACCATTGCGAAGGCTCCCGGATGCAGATCCAATGTGGGGAAGACGCGCATCAGCGTCAGCCCCGTGGCCGCGCCCAAGGTCGATCCCGCCACCAGTGCGGGGCCGAACACGCCGCCGCTGCCGCCGCTGCCCACCGTAAACGAAGTCGCCAGTATCTTACCGAAAAAAATCATCCACAACATGGCGAACGATAACGAACCGAACCGTTCCGCCAACGGGCTGTTGACCGACAGCATCTGCTGGATCAGCCCGTACCCCGACCCCAGCACCTGAGGCAGAAAGAAACCCACGAACCCCGTCAGCACCCCCCCGATCCCCGGCTTGACCCAAACCGGAACCTGCCAAGAACGGCAAAACGACTCTGTTTTCCGGAAGACCAGAATATAGAATTTCGCGCCCAGGGCGACCACCAGCGCAAGAATCAGGTACGGCACCAATTTGAACGGATTGTCGAACGTGTACTCCGGCATCATGAAAAGCGGCTGCCACCCGAAACAGAGGGCGAAGACCGTGTACGCGATCGTCGAGGCCACCAGCGAGGGCATCAAGACCTCATACTCGATGTCTAACCCGCTGTAAAAAATCTCTGCGGCAAAGATCGCGCCGGCCAGCGGCGCGCGGAAAATCGCGCCCACCCCGGCCGCCAAACCGGCCGCCATCAAAACGCGGCGTTCCGCGGCATCGAGCTTCAGAAGATCCGCAATCGCGGACCCGCACCCCGCACCGATCTGCGTCACAGGCCCCTCGCATCCCGCCGAACCGCCGGAACCGATCACAAGCGCGGAGGAAAGCGCCTTCACCGGCACGACCGCGAACGGGATGCGCCCCTCGTTCCTGTGGTACGCATAAATCGCCGCATCCGTGCCGTGCCCCCCCGCCGACGGCGCAAACCATTTGACCAGCAATGCGGCCGCCAACCCGCCCAACGCGGGCAGCACAAGCAACACCCAGCGCAATGGCTCTGCATCGTGCCCGACCGGATAGAGCGCGGTCTCCCCCGCAGCCATAACCGGAGAATAATGCGCCAACGACTCACTCAAATAAAAGCGCGACGTTTCCAATAGCCAATAAAACCCGGCCGCAGCCAGCCCCGCCACCAAGCCGGTCAGCGCGCACAGGAAAAGGGCACGTCCGGTCTTGATCGACAGGCCTTCTCCGGCCATCCAGAAACGCCACCACTGTATCGAGATCTTTCGAAACATCACGCGATCACCCTCTACACCCATCAGTCGATCCCGGCGTCAAACGACCAACCGGAATCGTTTCCGGCATCCTCAGGCGGATTCACCGTCTTGCCCCCCGACCTCCCCGTTAACGCCCGGTTCCCCGTCTCAGGCCGCGTACGGGCACGATAGAGGATCACCACCGGCGCCCCTTCGAGACCGAAGCGCTCGCGCAATGTGCGGAGCATGAAATCCGTATAGTGCTTGGTCACCAGTTTGGGGTCGTTGACAAACATGCGGATCCTGACCGGAGCCGTCCCGACCTGCACCGCATAGTAAACGCGGAACCTACGCCCTTTTTTAACGGGCGCAACCACACGGCGCGTCGCTTCGGCCAGCGCCCGGTTCAACATGCCGGTCGGCAGGTTCACCCGTGTCTGCGCCGCCACGGCATCGATCGTCTCGATGCTTTTATGCACGTTGAGACCTGTCTTGGCGGAGATGAAAACCAACGGGCAGTAACTCATGAACGGCATGATCTGGCGCAACACCGGTTCCGCTTGCGTCTGGGTCATCCCCTTTTCCATCGCGAGATCCCACTTGTTCATCAGCAACACACACCCCTTCTGGTTCTCCTGAATCAGCGCGGCAATGCGCTTGTCCTGCACCGTAGGCCCCAGCTCGGGGTCGAGCATCAGCACCACCACGTCGGCGTCCTTGATACTCCCCTCGGCGCGGAAAAGGCTGAAGCGTTCCACCGCGTTATCGATGCGGTGCTTGTGGCGCATCCCCGCAGTATCCACCAAAACATAGTGTCGCGCCTGTCCCCCCTTTCCGATCGTGAACGGCACGTCGATGGAATCGCGCGTGGTACCTGCCACCTCCGAAACGATCACACGGTCGTTACGCAGCAACCGGTTGATATAGGAGGATTTCCCCGCGTTCGGCCGCCCCACGACCGCCACGCGCAGCGGCTTACCGACCGTTTCGTCCGATGCTTCGGGCAAGTGCGGCAACACGGCATCCATGAGCTCGCCCATACCCCGGTTGTGCTGAGCCGCCACCGGATAGAACGGAAACCCCAGACGAGCGAACTCTTCCGCACCCGCCTCGTGCTGTTGCTCGTCGCATTTATTCACCGCCACGACGCACGGCACGCCGGCTTTGCGCACGATACGCGCGACCTCCTCGTCCAACGGATGCACGCCCTGCTGAACGTCAACCACGAGAATCGCCACAGCCGCATCGGCCAGAGCCGCGTCCACCTGGGCACGGATCCCCACCTCGATGGAGTTCTTCTTCCCTTCCGCATCGAGCACCACCACACCGCCCGTGTCGATCAGGGTGAACCGCTGATCCTCCCAATCCACCTCGCGCATCAGCCGGTCGCGGGTCACCCCGCTCTCGTTATGCACGATCGCAATCCGCTTGCCCGCGATACGGTTAAA
>JALHET010000523.1 GCA_022839525.1 Lentisphaerota bacterium | reverse complement strand
TCCAGCCGCCGTCCTCGGAAATTGACATCCACACGGACTGGTCGTCCGACGCGCGGGTGGTCCGCACCCGCGGATCATTGCGGATCTGTCCGAAAAGCGCTGTTTTGCCGTTTTTTAGCATCATGAGCCCCGTGGGCGGCATGCCTGATGAAAGGTTCGCCAGCGGCGCCTCCTTCCATGTCTTGCCGCTGTCTTCAGAAATCATGATGCCTCCACTACCCTTGCGCGAAGAGAAAATCGCCAAGTTGATGCCGCCATCTTTGCGGACGATCCGTTGCAAGGTCGGGCAGTTGGCATGCGTTTTGTATGCGGGCGGCATGATGTCGTCACAACGCTCCCACGTCTTGCCGTTGTCGGTCGACTTTGCCATCGGCCCGCACTTGCCGCCATGATTGATCGTCCACACGGCAAACAGAGTCCCATCCGGTGCAATCACCGTTGTCGGATGTCCCTGATACACACCGTCCGCACCGGAAGCGAGCACAACGTGCCGCCCCCACTCATGTGAAATATCCACTATCGGCAACTGGTCGGCATAGACGACCTTCGGCGTTTCCGGCGGATTGCCGTCCGGTGCCGTGCGCGCCATTTCAGCTATTTCCGCTGGGGTTAACGCACGGGACTCGAAACGGAAATCCGCGAGAAGACCGTTAAACGCGCGTTGGCCGCCCGGTCTTGTGTTGCCGAGCGTCGCCATGCCGCCCTTAAACGTGGCGGGTAACGGTTTCGCCCCCCCGTGCGTTTTCACGCGCGCACCGTTCACGTAGAGTTCGGGTACAGCGGTGGAATCAGTACGACAGACGACCGCCACATGCGCCCAGTGCCCGAGCGGCATTGCGGAACCGAATGTCCAGGAGCTCACACCGCGCGGCACCACATCTTTCGGCACGTTCAAACCCAGAATGAAATCACCCGCGCCAGCATTGCCTTGGTTGCGCGCCAAGTGCAGATAGCCTCCCGGCAACTGGAAGAGGCGCGGATACGGACGCTCGTCTCCGCCGGCATCATTGGCCTTCGCCCAAATGGATGCCGTGAACACCTTGGCCTCGGGCACCGGTCTTTGCAAACCCTCGGCAGGCTTGCCCGTAAAGGAGAACATCTCGACCGACGACGCTGCAAACACCTCTAGCGCGTTAGCAAAACCGAGGGTTAATGCCAACAACGTTATGGCTGTTTTACGGATCGTTGCGATGTGCTTTCTCATCGTTCATCTCCCACTTCGCTGAACCTTGAACAACTAACCCTTCCGGGAATTCATTAACAAGGTAGCATCTTAGTGAAAAG
>JALHET010000522.1:1364-1889 GCA_022839525.1 Lentisphaerota bacterium | reverse complement strand
GTGTATGGCGGAGTGTGCGGGTCTGCCACACGATGGATGAGTATCACCGTGTGGTGGAAGGAGTGTTTGCGGCTTTTCCCGGCTTTTCGGGCGAAGAGGAGCGTTGAAAAAATGGTGTGCTTCCGGTCATTTTGCTGGGCAGCCTTTGCGGTGTGGGTGTTGCTTGGGGGTGCGGGCCTCTGGGCTAAGAATGCCGTGACGGACGCCTATGCCCTAAAGCTCTGGACGGTTGAGGACCGGTTGCCGGGCAGCCCGGTGATCGGCGTGACACAGGCGGCGGACGGGTATCTGTGGCTGGCGACGTGTGCCCAGCTCATCCGCTTCAACGGCGTCGAGTTTGTGGAGATCGCGGTTCCTGAGCATGTGCGGCGGCAGACCGGGGCTTTCACCGGCGTGTTTTGCGGGAAGGCAAAAGGCGTGTGGGTTTATGGGGTCGAGGGGGTGGCGCGCTATTTCTCAGGCCAATGGGAGGTATGGCCTGCGGCCACGCAGTCGGGGGCGGTGGGGCGCGTTTTGGGGGTGGTG
>JALHET010000522.1:0-1287 GCA_022839525.1 Lentisphaerota bacterium | reverse complement strand
GCGCGGTCTGCTGGAGGCGGTGACGGCAGCCGATGACGTGACCACACAGTTTGCCGCGAAACTTTGTCCGGTGCCGCCGGATGACCGGGCGACGCTGGGCGCTGTGACCGGCGCGTCGTCCGATGCGGCGGGCAGCATCTGGATGACCGCTTGGAACGGCCTTGTGGAGTACACGGGAGGGCGGTTCGACGACCAGAGCATGAGGTTGCCGGATTTTCTGGTGGAGGCGGCGGACGGCGTTTATGCCGGGGGTTCGGGGCGGCTCTGGGTTCACGGGTCGAACGGTGTTGCGTACCGCGAGAGGGACATCTGGACGCCGATCGGGTTTCCCGAGAATGCGGGCATGGCGACGGTGATGCTGGAGGTTTCGGACGGTTCGCTGTGGATCGGCAATCCCACGGGCATGTTCCGGTGGCAGACGGGCGTGTGGCAGCGCATCGCGGAGCAGGACGCGCCGGGCAGCCTTTCGGTCAACACGCTTATTGAGGATCGCGACGGGACGCTCTGGGCCGCGTGTGACGGCGGTCTGTTGCGCATACGGAAAAAGACGGTGGGGTCGCTGCGGGTCGAGGGCGCGGCGACAGCCGGGACGGCTTACTCGTTGTGGCGCACGCGCGAGGGCGGCGCGTGGGTGGGGTACAAAGGGCGGGCGGTGCGGTTGACGGCGGACGAGGGACGTCTTTTGCAGACGGTATACCTTGACACCGACGTGCCGGTCAGCGCGCTGCTACAGGACGCTGCGGGACGGGTTTGGCTGGGCACGTTGGGCGGCGGGCTTTTCATGTATCACACAGGGAGCCTGATGTTGATCAATCAGGGCGATTACAGCATGCCTGTGGTGCATACGGTTTACACGCTACTCGAGGATCCCGGGTTGGGCTTGCTGATCGGGACGCCGCAGGGGCTGATGCGGATTGGTTCAAGCGGCGAGATCGAGTCCGCCGATGTGTATGGCGCACATGTGACTGAGCCTGTTCACGCTTTGTACCGCGACAGGGACGGCGCGGTGTGGGTATGCGGCGAGCGGCTGGGGGTTTTGTGTGTGCGTCCGGATGGGAGCAAGCGGTTGATTGACCGCACCGCCGGTTTGGCGGGGTATCCCCGGGTGATGTGCCGTGACTCGAACGGGAACTTCTGGGTGGGTACGACAGCGGGGCTGTATGGGGTTGCTGCGGACGGGGTGATCGCGATGGGGCGGCAGGCGGGGGTTTTTGATGACGCGGTGCTGCAGATTGCGGAGGATACCGTGAAACGGCTGTGGTTGGGTACCACACGCGGGCTGTTGTG
>JALHET010000521.1 GCA_022839525.1 Lentisphaerota bacterium | reverse complement strand
GTTGACGATGTTGCCGAAAAAGTCCTGCACGCGCCGGGAGCCGACCGCGCCTTCGAAGGCGACGAGGGTGCCTGAAAGGTCGTAGACGCCGCTTTTCTTCGGCTTGAAGCGGAAGCTTATCGTGAAGGCGGTCCAGTCGCGGCCCTGCATGCGTTCAAGCGTGCGCACACCGGTAAGGACGCGCGAACCGTAGCTGATCTGGAAGGAATCAGCGGCCGAGTGAACGGCCAGACTGGATTCGATCAGTTCGAAGTCGGGATTGTCGAGAGCGGGGATGACGAACTGGGGATTCTGCACCGATTCGGCGATGTACCACACCAGGGTGTAGCCGATTTCGACGCCGGGAACGGCAGTTTCCTGGCTCAGGGACTGACGGAGCTCGAAGCGGCTGTCGGTCTGCGGAGGAGCGACACGCCAGTTGACAGCGGGAAGCCTGATTCGCGAGCCACCTGCCGAAATCTCCTGCGAGTCGAGGTGGTAGAGGCCTTCGGAGGCGCAGCGGATGGACCAGGAACCGACCCAGGCTTTCGACACGTTTTTTGTCGTCTTGCCGTTGATCATGGTGATCGACGTGGAATTGCGCGGCCCGCCGCCCCGGAATTTGATGTCGGCGCCCGGCGCGGAGAGAGCGGGCGGATCGACCTCGTCGGTGCCCTGCACTTCGAGCGTCAGGGTGAGCGTCTGGCCGACCGCGACTTCCGCCTGGTCGAGTCCCCATGAAGCGTTGATATTTTGGGCCGATGCCGGACGCGCGGCGAAAAGCGCGAGCGCAAGCACGGGAAGAAAGCGATACAAAGTTGAAGAACGATTACGCATCCGACGATCTTGAAAAACTTCAGTTTTTCGAGATCTACCATAATTTGAAGGTACATCCCGGAGGGATGTACCAGGCATCCGAGGAAAACCAACCGGGTTTTTCGAGGTACGCATATTACCAATCCTTCTCGACCGGGACGGCGTTCCCGGCTTCCAGCTGCTGTTTTTGATTCATCCGCTCCGCTTCTGCGCGGAGTGCCTGTTCGAGGGCGGAGCTTCCCGCCTTTTCGCGGACCAGACCCGACATATCCTTTGGTTCGACGTTTTGCCCCGCGGAACTCTGTTCGGCCGAACTTTGTTCGGCGTTTTGCTGTTGACCGGCAGTATCGTGCTGTTCGGCGTTCTGCTGGTCGCCGTCGCTGCCGTTGTTCTGCTTGCCGTCGCTGCCGTCTTTTTGTTGGCCGCCGTCCTTCTGATCGCCATTTTGCTGTTGTTCGCTGTCTTGTTGTCCGTCTTTCTGCTGCTCTTGCTGTTGTT
>JALHET010000091.1:4450-11815 GCA_022839525.1 Lentisphaerota bacterium | reverse complement strand
GATCGTCGTCAACGGCCCGTGCCCGCAAACCACCCGTGTGTTGTCCGGCAGTGCTTTCAGTTTTTGCAGCGACGCCTCCAACTTCTCCATGCTGCCTCCGGGAAAATCGGTGCGCCCCACCGAGCCCGCGAAAAGCGTATCCCCTGCCACCAGAAGATCAGCCTTCGCAAAATAGAGGCACCACCCCCCCGGCGTATGTCCCGGCGTGTGAAGGATCTTTGCCGTCAGGCCACCGCAGGCAAGCGTGTCGCCATCCTTTTTGTCGGTCGCCAGCGTCGCGGGACGCGCGGTTGAAGGGTAATAAGGCGGCATGGCGTTCATGGGGGAGAACGCGAACACCGCATCCTCCGGGTGGAGATACACCGGCACAGGATACACCGCAAGAATTTCGTTCAGCGCTGAAATATGGTCGAAATGCGCGTGCGTCAACACCAACACACCGACCTTTAGGCCGCGTGTGTTCAAAAACCCGAGGATCGCCCCACTGTCAGCCCCGGGATCAATCACCCACACCTGCGTGGGATCGTCCCAAAGAATGCAGCAATTGGCTTCAAATGCCCCCACAGGCAACACGTCGTAGTTCATGGCATATAGCATACCCGACATACTCCACGCCGCAAAGTCTAAAGGTGATCGGTGGAGCCGGGGTAATGGCAGCCCGGGCAGAACCCGGCCACCAACCGATCACAAAAATGCCATGCGGACGCGCTTGACGTTTTTAAGGGAATCGTGCATATTCCCTATCCATTACACGAAAGGAACGCCCATGAACCGAATGATGACCGTCGGAACGAAACTTTTTTTCGCCTTTGCGCTCGCCGTCTGCGCCGGGGGTTGCGCACTTTTTGATTCGGGGTACACCCCGGCCAAAGGGGACGTGGCGATCGAAAACCCGCGGTTTAAGTTGCTTCTCGGCTCCGACTGCGTGGTGAAAAGCCTCGTGGTGAAACAGACGGGCGAGGAGTGCGTCGTCTCCGGTGAAGACATCGCGCTCTTTTCCGTAACGCAAGACCGCCCGTTCAACAATGAAATCAAGCTCATTTACCCCAATACCCGCACAACCTTTCAGGCGAACCGCGTGCGCCGGGAAGGGGACAAGCTCATCGTAGGATTTGAAATCACGCCGTACGAAGCGGTGGTCACGGTGAAGGAAGCGGCTGACTACATTTCCTTCACCCTCACGGACTGGATCGTTGAGCCCGCGGATTACGGTTCTCTCCGCATGACACCCCCGCCTGTCCGCGAATTCCGCGTGGTGCAGGTGCCTGTCAAAAACCGCAAAAATTTCGGCCAATGGCTGAACGTGAGTTGGGATGACGCCGCGGCCGTGGCCGTGGTCGGCGCCATGCCTCAGACGTGGATCGGGCATGAGCGCCGCAAAGGCTTCAGGATCCTTTCCGCCGACGCGGTGAGAGATATCAAGCTGCTCGGCACGTGCGCCGCCCTTGTCGCGGCTCCCGCATCTTCGTTCCTCGATTGCATAGATTCCCTCGAAAAGGATTACAAGCTCCCGCGCGGTGTTCAGAGCCGCCGTTCACCCGCGATCAATTCCTCCATTTACTGGTCTTCCGCCGTGGTGCCTTCAACTGTGGACGAACACATCACATATGCGAAAATGGGCGGTTTCCGCATGATGCTGATCTACTACCCCGCAATTGTCAAGGGGGCGGGCGGGGACGGCGGCTACGGCGGCATCGGCGAATACGCGTTCCGGAACGAATACCCCAACGGGGTTGCCGATCTCACGGCGATGCTCAACAAAATCAAGGCGGCCGGCATCACTCCCGGCTTGCATGTGCTGCACACGTTCATCGGCTTCAAGAGCCCCTACGTGACGCCCGTGGCGGATCACCGGCTGAACCTCACGCGCCGCTTCACGCTCGCGAAACCCCTCGGCACGGACGATACGACCGTCTATGTGGAGGAGAACCCAGAAGGGTGCGTGATGTGCGACGAGTGCCGGATCCTCCAGTTCGGCGGCGAACTCGTTTCCTATGACGGCTACACGACCGAACGCCCCTACCGCTTCACCGGCTGCAAGCGCGGCGCCCACAAGACAAACGTGACCGCGCATCCGCTCGGGCAGATCGGCGGTCTTCTGGACGTCTGCGAATTCGGCGCGCGCAGCGTTTACATCGATCAGAACAGCGATCTGCAGGACGAAATCGCCGACAAGATCGCCCGCATCTACAATGCAGGCTTCTGTTTCGTTTACTTCGACGGTTCGGAAGGCGTGAACGTGCCGCAGGGCTTCCACGTGCCGAACGCCCAATACCGCGTGTGGAAGAAATTCAATTCCGAACCGCTCTTCACTGAAGGCGCGGCCAAGGCGCATTTCTCCTGGCACCATCTGAGCGGCGCGAATGCGTTCGACATCTTCCTCCCCGAACAGTTCAAGGAGATGATCCGCGAGTTCCCCGCCATGGAAGCGCCGCTCATGCGGCAGGACTTCAGCCGTATCAACTTCGGCTGGTGGGGATTCTGGACGCCGAACGAGCCGAGGACGAAACTCGGCACGCAGCCGGACATGTTCGAATACGGCACGAGCCGCGCCGCCGCCTGGGATTGCCCCGTGACGTTGCAGACGAACCTCGCGAAGTTCAAGAAACACCCCCGCATGGCCGACATCTTCGAGGTGATGCGCCGCTGGGAAGACGTGCGCGCGAAAAACTGGCTCACGCCCGCTCAGAAGGAAGAACTCAAAAAACTCGACCAGGAGCACATCCTCCTTGTGAACGAGAAGAAAGATTACGAACTCGTCCCCTATCACGAAATCCCGAACGTGGCGGGCGGAAACGTCCGTGCATTCCTCTTCGACCGCAACGGTTCCCGCTACGTCGTGTACTGGCATGTTTCGGGTAGCGGCACCCTCACCTTGCCGCTCGCATCC
Organism: Lentisphaerota bacterium; assembly: GCA_022839525.1. Next base: position 8,925 of record JALHET010000091.1, on the reverse strand, counting down.
GGCGATTTCGAGCTGGTGAACGAGCTCGGTGGCGAAAAAACCGCGGTCGCCTGCGAAGGCGGCACGTCGCTTCTGCCTGCGGACAACCGGCGTTATCTGAAAACCCCGCTCTCCCCCGGCGCGGTGAAGAAAGCCTTCGCCGCCGCCGGCCTGAGATAAAGGGGAGCCCGTTCGGCAGTCGATTCGGGTCTTCAAGGGTCAAAAACGCACGTATCCATAACGTACGTTACCCGAAGGTGTTGCACGGTTAAACAGGCGGTTTCTTCAACCCGGTTCCGCGCCTATGGCGCGGAGCGGTGGACGTCCCGCCGTACCGGCGCATGGGCCGGAAGGGCCATGCACAAAGTACGGGCGGACGTCTCGGACACCCGGGGGTGTGGGAAAAATAGCCCCCCCCGACCCCCAACGGCCACTGACTCGGGGATAGACCCTTCGGGCTCCTGAGTTGACTCTTCTCGCCCTCCTCCAGCATAATAGCTGTTAACTGTGGGTGCTAACCCGTTTCCTGTTATGCCTATGGCACAACAGGAATGCGAAGGAGGGTTTGAGATGAAAAAATTAATTTGGGCATGTTCAGCCTGCTGTGTCGCGGTTTTTGCCTATTCCGAAACCATTGTCGCGGTAACGAACAAGCCGGGCTATGTGCAGCTCGACGCCAAGAGCGACACGCAGAAGCTTGTCGCGGGCACGACCCACCAGACGGCGTATCCGGAGTCGATCGGCAATCCCGTGTTCTGGTTCGATTGCACGCGGACGAACGGCTGGACGATTGCCGCGGACGGCAAGGTTTCACTCATCCCGTCGCTTGTAGGCGGGCGCACACTTACGACCGTGAAGGGTTCCGGTACCCAGACCTTCAATAACTGGTGGGTACAGAACAGGCCAGTGTTAACCAATGACACGGCGCTTGGCGGCATGCCGGTTCTCGATTTCGGAATCAAGGGCTCTCGTCGCGGCCTCGTGTTCAACGCTGTCGAGGCCACCGACGACTGCAACCGTCTGGACGGAATCGGTTCGATCATAGCGGTCTGGTATTCGGCGCGCGGCACCGGCGATTATGGTGAAGGCGGCTACTTCGGCGGACAGTTCGTCGGCGGCGGTTATTCGTTTCCCGGAGGGACGGACGGCATCATGTGGGGGCGCGATGTTAACACGCTGGTACGACAGGTGAATGCGGAGTCCGGCACCTATCGCCCGCGCTGGTTCGACAGCGCGTTCTTCCAAGCGTCACATACGCACACAGCGAACCAGAATGCCGTCGTTCGGCACGACGGCATGCCTACGATCGGCACCAGGGTCGGCATGGCCGGAGGCTGGGAGATCGCCTCCACCATCCCGAACGCTGACGGAACAACCCGCGCATTCCCGCCGGCGACGGGCATCGGCATGAACGATGCCCGTGTTTATGATGTTTCCGGCGGTTTTAAGGTCGCGGAAATGCTCATTTTCGATAAGGCGCTCACCACGGAAGAGTGTGAAAAGGTCGAGGCGTACCTCAACTGGAAGTGGTTCGCCAGGCGCGCGGCTCCGGGGGTCAACGGCGAGGCGAAGATCGGATGGATTCGTCCTGTCCGCTGCGTTTCCGGCACTGCCGGGGCGGTGGATCAGCAGGTTGAGGTGGATGCCGGTGACAAGCTCGTCATTTCCCGTGTCGGTGGCGGTCGCGGCTTTGGCGAGCCGGGTATTGTCAAGACCGGCGGGGGTCGGCTTCAGATCGACGATGCCCGTCATTTCAACGGCGCGATCAAGATGAACGGCGGCACGCTTACGTTCGCCGGCAAGGCGATCCCGGACGGACTTCCGCGCGATCCCTACATCCATTTTGACGCATCGGATTCCAGTTCGGTCGTAAGTTCGGGCGGGGCTCTCGCGGTGTGGCGCAACCTTGCGGCGGACGGCGCCTGAAAGGAAAAGGCAATCTGTGCGCGTCCGTACGATTCGTTGAATGCCCCGAAGATTCTCGCCGACGCGCTTGGCGCAAACCTGGATGTGATCGATTTCGGCGATCTGACGCAAAGCTCCGGCAGTTGCTACCTGAAACTCGTTAACGACGAAACCGAGACTATCTCCCCGACCAATACCGCCTCTCCACCGGGCATCGCCACGGTAGTTGCGGTCGTTGGTGCCCAGCGCGGCGGCGGAGCGCTTTTCGGCGCCACGGGCAGCGGCAACAATTACGTCACCCGTTACAGCAGCGTGGCCTATTGCTATGACACAACATTATTCGGCACGTATTCCGCTGGACTTTCGCAGTCTCAGGCCAAAAACCAGACTTGGATTGACGGCATTCCGGCGGATGGCATAAATCAGGGATATCTGACCCCGGGGTACCAAGTGGTCGCGATCAAGATGCCCGGAAACCCTTCGATTGACAAGATCGGCGCGTCCGGCGCGTTGTTCGGCGGTCTTCGGATCGGTGAGATCGTGATGTACAGGTATGTGCTTTCCGACGAACAGATCCTCGACGCGACGGCTTACCTCATGAAAAAGTGGCTCAACCGCGAGGCTCCTGGTTATGCGAAATTCAATGACAGGAAAACGCCGGAACTCCAGAAGGTGACGGCGGTTTCAGACGCCAGGATAGAAGTGCCGGAAGGCGTGACCGCCCGCATCGGCAAACTTTCATCCGTCGGCGGCAAGCTGATCAAGACCGGTGGCGGCACACTCGAGTACCAGACGATGGACGCCGAGACCGTCACGGTTGAAGGCGGGATGTTCGTGCAGGTCGCACGACCCGATGTCTCGACCGCGTTCAAGACCGATGACAACAGTTGGCTTGCAGAGGATCCCGCGCTTCATCTCGACGTCGCCGACGCATCGAGCATGGAAATCGAGGAAGTCAACGGTGAGCGCCGCGTGGTGGCTTGGTATTCGGACGACAAGGGCGTGATGGCGATGCCGCCGTATTTCCGCGGACGCGCTTCCTACAGCGCGATGAATTACGTGCCTTATTTGAGCTCGACAGTGCAACTCAACGGGCATGACACGCTTGATTTTGGCCCTTACACCTCGGCGAAAGGCGGACGTTCGTTGGCGCTTTCGCGTTCATTTGACTCGGTTCGCAGCGCATTTCTCGTGTGGTGTCCGCGTGACGACACCCGCGGCACCTACTTCGGCAATACCGGCAACACTGGCTCGCTCAAAAACAATTCCAACGGAGACTTTTACGACTTCCTGCGAAATGAGACCGCCACCAACAACTGTCCGCTTCTGAGCGACAACGCGACAGCCAATCATGTCTCTCAGGGTGAGATTTACACAAACGGGATTGCGGTCACACGCGCTGCGGTGATGCAACCCGGGGTTTTCACGCTCACCGAGTTTCATCCGGCAGCCGGCGCACACATCTCGGCGCTCGGCACCGACCGTGAAGTCGAGCGCCTTACCGGCGGCATCCGGATGGCGGAAGTCGTCCTCTACGAGCGCGAGCTTTCCGACCGCGAGAAGATCGCGACACGCAATTATCTCATGCAGAAGTGGTTCAATGCCGCCCCTGCCGCGCTTCCTGCCGCGCCGACAGAGACGGCGGAGCTTGTCGAAATCGCCGTCGCCGGCGAAATGGGTATGGATATTGAAACCAGCGCTTCCGCGATCAAGATCACAGGCGAAGGCGATTTCGCGAAGACCGGCCAAGGCGTGCTTCAGATTCGCGACTTGAGCGGTTTCACTGGCACGGTGACGGTTGCCGGGGGTACGGTGCACCTTACCGGCAATCGCCCGTCGTCGTTAGGGGAGTTGGTCACCGACGGCCTCATCTACCAGGCGGATGCCGGATGGGGTATCAGTTCCGTTACCAACGCCGACCGCAGCGTGTCGGTGACGAATTGGGCGAGCAAGGCGGGGAACGGCTGGGCCGCCGTCCCGCTCGTCGATGGCAAGTACGCGAAGCTCATCACCGCCAAGGATTTGAACGGGGCGAAAGTCGTTGACATGCCGTTTGCCAGCGAGGCGGCATTCCGGTTCACGAAAGACGGCGCATACGCGATTCTCGACAACATCGGCAGCATCTTCTGGGTTGTCGGTTCGCATGAGGGCGGCGGGTACTTGATGGGCGGAGGAACCAATTACAGCTCCTCTGCAGCGCGTTACAACTTCATGCGCGACCGTGACGGGCACTCGTCGTCGTATTTCAAGGCGAGCGACCACATCCTCAACGGCGTCGAGTACTGGACAGTGCCCGAGAACCTCCGCAATGCCGCATGGTACAAGGATGGTGCCTCTGTCAATCCCACGACGACTTCACTCTCCGGGGCTTGGGATCTCCTCTCAATGTGCATAACTGACACCGCGCATCCGATCACCTGCGCGGATGGCTTCGCGTTCGACGGGCGTTACCTTGCCGACGGTTCTTCGATGGGAGGGACCTGGATCGGTCAGCAGTGTCTTGCCGAGGTGCTGGTCTACGACCATAAGCTCGGCGACGATGATCGGCAGAAGGTCGAGGCGTATCTTCGCACGAAATGGGGATACGGCGG
>JALHET010000091.1:0-4405 GCA_022839525.1 Lentisphaerota bacterium | reverse complement strand
TTCTATTGCGGCGGGAGCGACGCTTGACCTCGGCGGGACGAACCAGTACGTGGCCGCGATTTCCGGCGCGGGCACGGTCACGAACGGCACGCTCGCGGTCGGCACGCTTGTTGCCGACCCGACGGTGACGACGTTCCCAGAGTTCAAGGATGTGACCATCATGATCGAGCCGGGACAGCGGGTAACGGTGGCGAACGCGGGCGCAATCACTCCGGGCACCGCGATTACGATCCTTGCATGTGAATCCATCACTGGGCTGGAGAATCTCGGGACCGCGATCATTACGGGCGCACCGGACGACCTGTTCACGATCAAGCTTGTGTTTGAAAACGGCATACTTTGCGTGAAGTTCCTGCCGAAAGGAACGATCCTTCTGATGCGCTGACAAAGGACCTGACGCTATATGAACACAAAGAAGTTCACCATCGCGGCATCAGCCGTCATGGTGGCGGCTTCCGTTTGCGCGGAAGTGAAAGTCTATCCTCATTACATGGATGCGCGGAAGCATCCGGACGAATCGCGCCGCGCCGTTAAACCGCCGAACCGCTCGGAACTCGGCAACCAGACGCACTTCATGGCGCTCCGCCATCTCAGCGAGAAGAACTATAAGGCTGAGATGGACCGCTATATCAACGGGGATGGTCTGGGCGATTTTATCTGGGGCTACTATCGCCACTTCCTGTTGCCGAACTTCAAGGATATCGTCCGCGAGATCAAAGCCAGAAACCTCTACTACTTCGACATCGTCGGTTTCATCCCCGGCGTGGGCATGGGGGAGGATAAGCAACTCTGGGAGGGTCTGACGCAGATCAAGCTGACGGAGGATGAAATCCGCTTCCTCAACGATACGCTTGGCGATCGTTTCCTCGGCATGGACAACGGCGAGCAGGACGGACGCTACGCCTCATTTGCCGGGCAGGAGATACCGCGCGGCGTCAGCGCCTTTGACCAATACTGCGCCTTCCAAGCCTGGTTCGAACGGCTGGAGCAGCTTCAGGGCAACAAGATGGTCGCGCTTACCGGCCTCAACTACGGACACTACTTCCTCAAGCAGAACTGCTACACCTTCCTTGGCGCCGAGACAGCTCAGTCGCTGCCCAACGCCCAGCTCTTTTACTCCTTCATCCGCGGCGCCGGCAAGCAGTATGGCGTGCCGTGGTTCGGGAACGTTTCGGTTTTCGGCCCGACCGGATGGAAGGACTACAACAAGCGCCGGGAGGTCGTGAAGGGCAAGGGACCGGGGCCGGAGAACGGCGCGTCGCTCGCGCTCCTGAAAAAGCTCATGATGGCGCAGATCTTCTACAACGCTCAGGCAGTCGGTTTCGAGATGGGATATTACGCGTTTGACGGCAAGGAAACGAAGCTGACGCCGATCGGACAGATTCAAAAAGACATCATCGCGTGGCTGAAGGAGTACGGTGAGCCCGGAGTCATGCACGCGCCTGTCGCGGTGATGCTCGACTTCTTTTCCGGCTGGACGTTTGCCCGGCATTATTACTACGCTGGCGGCGTCAATCGCAAGTGGGCGACACTGCCCTATGACCGCGGTGACTATTTCACCGACGGCGTCCTGCTCATGCTCTACCCCGACTACGACGCTTCGGCCTACTACAACGATGAGCATGGCTTCAACGTCGACACGCCTTACGGCGACATAGCGGATTGCGTGCTTTCCGACGCGCCGGCATGGATGCTGAAACAATACCCGCTCATCGTTCTCACCACGACACTCAATGCGACGGACGAACTCAAGGATACACTGAACGAGTACCTTGCCGGCGGCGGCAGGATCGTCCTCACCGAGACCAACCAGAAAAACCTCAAGCTCGCAGGCACAAACGTGGTCGTCATTTCCGGCGACGGCCTCACCGAGAGTGCCGACGTGCGTCCACCGGTTAAAGATCCCGGCCGGGGGAAGCCCTTCCCGCGGGCGCACCCGCTTTCCGCTGAGGCCCGGACAAAACTTGATGAGGCGTTTCGCAGCGTCATGATTTTCGGCACGTCGGAGAACTGCACGACAAACGGGCTTTCCATCGTGACATGCCGCAGGTCTCCGGGCGAGTACACCGTTCTGGTTCTCAACAACACATGGAAAGAGGTACCGCTTCACCTCCACGCATTCACGGGCAATGTGAAGAAGGTGACCGAACAGCGGATCGCCACGAACGAGAAAACCGCTGTCGGCTACTTCCCGACCTTTATGGAAAACACCGATCCCGGCAAGGACACGGAGCACACCATCGCCCCCGGCTCGGCGCGCGTTTTCGCCGTCACGCTTGACGAAGCCGGGTCGATCGCGGAAATCCCGGAAGTCGTTCCCGAGCCGAACAAGACGAAGGCGACCCTGTTTTTGCGGAACATCGACGGCCCCATCAAACGCGAAATTTTGCGCCGTCCGACCTTCTCGCGCCACTACGACAGTGTGATGGTCGACTGGAACTACCTGATGGCGCGTGACGACGAAGATCTCGCAGAGCAGACAAATTTCCTTACCGTGCAACAGATCCATGTGCTTGTCGACCTTTCGAATGGGCTCAACCTCTTTCCGGATCTCCGCTTCATTGATAACGACCCGAATGAGACACCGAGGGTCGCGCACAAGCTGAAACGTCTCCTTGAAAAAATGGCGATTCTGGGCGCGAAGGATCTTGTGATCACCAAGCACATGCGTCCCGCAAACATGAAGCAGGAGGAGTTCGACGAGCAGTTTGTGGCGTTCACAAAAGCGTTCTGCAAAACCTGTTCAGGAAAAGGGATCCGCCTCCACTTCCGTGGCGAAGGGAGCCGCGGGGTTGGGGGCTACAGTGAGCTTGAAGCGTTCGTCAGGCGCATCGATGAACCGAACTGCACGATGGCACCGAAGCTTGAGAGCGAGATGCGCCGTTGCGGCATGAACATCGCCGGCTCGCCCCGTTTGCTGGCCAAGATCAAGGCGCCGCTCTGGTTTCTGAGCGCCGCCCAGAACGACGAGAACCGGCAAGCCATCTCCTCCGCCGCGCCGCTCAACACCTGCGGCGTCGATAAGGCCATCTTGATCGACACTCTTAAGGCCATCCGCACGCATGCGCCGCGTATCGTTTTCGATGCCGTCCATCCTGATCTTGATTCGGAATACCGCGATGTGAAACTTTGGGAGTCCACCCCCCTCGTGCCCTTCGTACCTTCGTGTGAAAAAAATGGCCTTGTCAGCCGGTAAGGGCTAAAAAAGGAGAAAAACTGAAATGCAAATGAAACTGATCGTCACGCTCGCCTGCGCCGCCCTGTCGGCGCCACTCTTCGGTGGAAACCTCACGGCCAAGATCGCCGAAAAACACAAGGTGACCCGCACGGACACATTTTTCGGGTTCGAACGCACGGTGTTCGATTTCAACGGGGCACGAGGCGTGGGTGGTTGAACCCCAGGAAAAGGCCGCCGAAGGAATACCCTGGACATGGACCATGCAGTGGGCGACGGCGTTCGTGCCGCGCACAAACGTCCCGAAACTCCTCGAAAAAGGCTGGCACCACGTGACCCTGCAGATGTTCGACACGCGCGCCTGCGACGACTCGATGCCGGAGTTCAAGGCGTTTCAGGAGTATCTCGTCAAAGATATCGGGTTCGCGCCGAAAGCGCGGCTCGTCGGCTTGAGCTGGGGCGGTTTCTTCTCGATCCGCTATGCGGCGACATATCCGGAGCTGGTCAAGTCGATCTACCTCGACGCGCCGCTCCTGAACTTCGAAAAATTCGGCAATAACGACCCCGCGCAGATCGGCCCCTGGGCGAAGTCCGTCCCGGAGAAGGGCTGGCGCAGCGATCCGCGTATGCCCGTCAACATGGCCGAGCCGATCGCCAAGGCCGGCATTCCGGTGCTGCTGATCTACGGCGGCGTGGACCAGGTGGTGCCGCCGGCGTCGAACTGCGAACTCTTCATTCCGCGCTTCAAAGCCTGTGGCGGCGACATCAAGGTGATCCGCCGCGGCGCGTATGCGCATCATCCGCACGGTATCGAACTCGACGACTGGGAAATCGCCCGCTTTTTCATGACGAAATAAGCAGGGGTGATGACATTAAACTGAGGCAGTAATTTTGTTGCGCATTCTGCATTACACGCTCCCCGGATGTGTGGTACCATGAGGCCAATGGTTCGTTCTCTATCCCTTAACGCGAAAGGATACGTCGGTATGAAGACCGTGAATGGTTTCGTCCTCGTTGCAGTGTTGTCCGTGTTTTTTTCCGTGACCTGCATGGGTGCGGGGGCACCCCTCGCGACCGTGACCCTCAAAAGTTCCACGACGGGCGGAAACTGGTCGGACACCAATCTTTGGAACGTCAGCCGCGAGCCCCGCACGGGCGACAAAGTGTTGATCTGCCCCGCTGGCCCGATCGACATCACGCTGGACAAGGACGTCGCGGTCGATGTTTTCA
>JALHET010000520.1 GCA_022839525.1 Lentisphaerota bacterium | reverse complement strand
GGCCCCAGTTCGCCCGACAGCTTGGAGAAGTAGTCGCCCGCCTCCCCTCCGGCGTCCCTGAAGCGCAGGGCGAGGCGTTTCCGATGGTTGGTACTCTTCCATCTCGGCTCTGCCTCCGACAGGGCTTTGTCCAGAACGGCGGCGCAGACCGCGTTGGTCTCGCTCTGATTCGCATCCCCCATGAAGGCTCCGATCCTCATGAGTTCCCGCAAGGAAATTTCGCCCCCGTGCTTGAGAAAGGAGGAGAGGGAACCTTTTTTTGCGAGCGAAACATACCATTCTGTCCGCGCCTCGGGCGGCGTCTTCGCAACGACCGCCTCGGCCAGCCCCGACATGTCGGGCGGCCACGCATTGATGCACGCCAGCAACGTCTGGTAACGGAATGCGTTCCTCTCTCGGAACAGCGCCTCGGCGAGAACGTTGGTCACGTCGTACGTCCCGCTCCTCACCAGACGGTCCAGGACCTCCGCCACCCGGTTCGAGTCCCCGCCGTCCGGTTTGGCCAGCTCGGACAGCAGTTGTTCGCCGAAACACCGGACGGCTCCCCCCGGTGGCAAGCCGTGTGCCAATTCGAACGCGGCGTTGGTGCCGTCGAACGTGTCGTACGGGTGCCACCACAGCATGTTGTTCCGGTTTTCGCGCCAGCCTTCCCGAAGCTTGGAAGGCAGCAGAGGCTGTTCCGCCCATGCCACTGACGTGGTCAGCAGAACAATGATTGCCATGTTTCTGGTCTTCATCCTTCATCTCCTCTCTTATTGGGAAACGGGGGTTCGCGTAACCATGTCGCGTTCCCCGACATGGGTTAATCTGGGGGAAACACCTTCTCTAGGTAGCCCGAAGACCCGTCCGGACGGGATGTCCATACCGAGCGTGCTACTCGACATGAGCAGACGATCGATGACCTCCATCTGTTGCAACCCGCGCTCGTAATACTCTTCCGGCCCCGGACCATTGTTCCAGTCGTAAGGCAAACGTGCCTGTGAAACAGGGCCTTCAACGCTTACTGTGTAAGCGGTGTTGAGGTGTCCAACCCGTTTCTCCCCGCAAATATCCTCCCACCCGAAAGCGTGCCCCAACTCATGCGCCACGACGGCGTCCGCCTTGTCCTTCGCGATCAGGATGCCTTCCTCTGCCCAGACGCCCTGCGCCCCTGAGGCCTGAACCATGCTCCACGGGCAGAAATAGACCTCCAGCCCGTCGTTCTGCTGGATCTGGGCACGGATCAGGTCGTTGGTGTAAAGGTAGCCCGGCGTGCGTAGAGGATCGGAAACGTAAAACCCTTGGTTCGTGATCCAGGTCA
>JALHET010000090.1:3908-11340 GCA_022839525.1 Lentisphaerota bacterium | reverse complement strand
ACGGGGTGTTGCGTTCCACCGAACTGGACATCATTCTCTTCCTCATCGGCATGATGGTCATCGTCGGAGCCCTCAAAGACCTCGGGTTTCTCACATGGATCATCCAAACCATTATTAACATAAAAAAAATGACGGGGACGACATTCACGGTCATCCTCTGCGTGTTATCGGCCTTGCTCTCCAGCCTCATTGGCGAGATATCCTCAATTGTCGTTGTTCTGGCGCTGGTTTTCCAAGTCTGTGACACGCTCAAAATTTGCGCCACGCCGTTCGTGCTGATCGCCGTCCTCTGCACGAACATCGGCTCGGCAGCGACCATGCTGGGGAATCCCGTGGGCATTTTCATCGGTAACAAGGCGGGGCTCACCTTTAGCCAGTTCGTGTTCGGTGCCGTGCCGATCGCGCTCGCCGCGCTCGTTTCCACCATGATCGTCGTGTTGCTCTGGTACCGCACGAATATCGCCGAGATGTCGCGCAAAATGGAGGAGCACAGGAAAGCTCACCAAGACCAAGGTTTAGGCCCCCGGGTCTGCATCCCCCACCGGCGCGGCTTCTTCGTGCTAACGGCGAGTGTCCTGATTATCGCGTTCCACCACCAGATCGAGAACATCCTCGGGCTTTCCGGAGCCGGCAATACCAACGCGTTCCTGATCATCACACCGCTCATCATCGCGGGACTGCTCATGGTCTACCGCCCTCGCCGGGCGCGGCATTATGTGGAAAACGAGGTCGAATGGTGGACGCTGCTTTTCTTCATGCTGCTCTTCGCCATTGCAGGCGGCCTGCAGGAGCAGGAAGTCACAGGCAAACTCGCCGACAAACTCGCCAAGATCACCACCGGCGGCCCGAAAGCGCTGATCCCCTTTGTTCTCGGCATTACCTCAATCGGCTCCGCCTTCGTGGACAACATCGTTTTTGTGGCGGCGTTCAACCCGGTCATCGAATCGCTGTTGGAGTACTCGCCCGACTACTCCATCCTCTGGTGGGCACTGCTGTTCGGGGTCTGTTTCGGGGGCAACATCACCATGGTCGGCTCCACCTCAAATATCGTGGCGATCGGGTTGCTCGAAAAACGCGGACGCGTCCACGTCACTTTTTTCGAGTGGATCAAAATCGGCCTGGTCATCGGCGTGCTCACCGGTGCCATCGCCTGGGGAATGTTGAACGTCATGGAAATGCCGAAGCCCCTTGGCCACCCGCCGAAGTCAAGGGCCGCTGCGTTCCCCGCGTCCGCGACGGGTTCCTCCCGGCAGGCCACCCAATGACCCCATGCTGCCGTCAGCCATAACAAAAAAAATGCTGACCGAATGGGGCGGCGCCGACGTTTACGGGCAAGCGGAAAAGCTGGTGAACCGCGGCGCGGTCCTGAAAGCCGACATGACGGGCGATCTCATCACCGGCGTGATCGCCCGCGAGTCCGCCTCTGACATCCACACCAAACTGCGGCTCCGCGAAAACGGCACCATCGAGAGCCTCTGTCCCTGTTTCACTAACCGCAGCCAAGGTCTCGTCTGCTCGCATGTCGTCGCCCTCGGCATCACCCTCATGCTGCGCCATACCGACCCCCTGCGCGAACAAAAATACCGGGAGGACCAGCGCCGCGCGCGACGCCTTGCGGAAACAGACGCCGCCTCCTACCTTCAGCGCTCCCCGCGCGGCATCCCCGCCCGCCTCCGGTTGACCGTCCCTCCGTCCTGGATATCCGATTTCTGGAAAGGCCGCGTCCCGGTCAGCCTCCTCCTGTTGACGGATTCCGGAATGTTACCGCCGGAAACCGTCCAGCGCGGCACGTCTTTCTTATTCTCGCCCGAGGACGACAACCTGCTGGCCGTGCTCGAAGACATCTGCGAAGGCCCTCCTCCCGGCCGCTTCGGGGTCTCCGCCCCCGATTTCCTGAACATCCTCGATGTCGCCCATCACACCCCGCTCGCCGTGGCCGGCCAAGGCAGCTTGACCATTGAGGCCATCCCCATGCAGACCTCCCTGCGCGTGGACGTGGATCACGACACGGGCGAGCTCATTATCTTCCCCTTCACGGAACTGCCCTTCGCCCGCACCGGCGAACTGCCGGCCTACCTTGTCCACGGCCGCCACGGGCGCGTTTTCGCCAACGGTCACGTCTGGCCCATGAAAAACGTGCTACCCGTTCCCTATCACACCATATACCAAACCGACGAGATTGTGCCGCGTGAACGGGTGATCAACTTCCTCCGCCGTGACCTTCCCGGCCTCATGACTGTCACCCCCATCGAGCTGGAACTGCCACCCGACCTCTTCACCACCACCCCGGGCTCCCCCGTTTTCCACCTCGAACTCCAAGGATCGAGAGCCTCGCTCCGCGCCACGCTAACCGCCGCTTACGGCACGCGCACCTTCCCGGCAGGCGTCCCCGACACTCAAGCCGAGTTCGCGGTGCCCGATCCCGGCGACATCCTTAAATACCACACCCGCAACCTCCCGGCCGAAACCGCCGCCGTTGCGCTGCTCACACACTACGGCTTCACCGGCACCGCCCCCGCCTATACCCTTGTCGGCACGCACGAAGTCCTCAACTTCCTTGGCAGCGGATATCCCGCCCTTGGGCGCCGCGGCTGGAAAATCGCCTTCACCGGGAAACTTGAGGAACTCGTCAACTCCCTGCCCGTCGTGACACCCGTCGTGCAGATCGCCGAAAAGGACGGCGGCTGGTTCGACGTCGGCTTCACCTTTGACCTGCCGGGACAGCGCCCGCTGCCGCCCGCCGACATCCAGCGTGCCATCAACCGCGGCGATTCGTTCCTCGAACGGGACGGCCAGTCCCTGCTCATCGACCGCGACGCCGTCGAATCGATGCGCATGATTTTCAACGACTGCCAGAGCCGCGAAAGTGCCGCGCCCGGCCATTTCCTCATGCCCGCACTCTACGCGCCCTTTGTGCAAGCCTCCCTCAACGCCCTCGACGGCATCGACGTCGAAGACCCGCCCGACTGGCGCGAAAAGGCTGCGGCACGCAACCGCGCCGGCAACACGCGCCTCGCCCCCGTTCCCCTTGGCGCACTGGAAAACACCCTGCGCCCCTACCAGAAAGAGGGTGTCTATTGGCTCCGCTTCCTCGAAGAATCAGGGTTCAACGGGTTGCTCGCCGACGAGATGGGCCTCGGCAAAACCCTCCAGTCCCTCACCTGGCTCAGCCTGCCCCGCACGGATCCGCAGGCCCGCGGCAAACCCGCGCTCGTCGTCTGCCCGACCAGTCTCGTCGAGAACTGGAACCGCGAGGCCGAAACCTTCGTGCCCCACCTGCGCCGCCTCGTGGTCTCCGGCCCCGACCGCAACGCGCTCTTCGCGCAAATCCCAACCTCCGACCTCGTCATCACCTCTTACGCGCTTTTGCGCCGCGACCTCGACGCCTACCGGCCTTTCCAGTTCTCCGTAGCCGTGCTCGACGAGGCCCAGCACATTAAAAACCGCTCCACCCAGAACGCCGTCGCCGCCAAACAGCTCAACGCCGTCGGCAAATTGGTCCTCACCGGCACACCGGTTGAGAACAGCGTGGCCGACCTCTGGTCCATCATGGATTTCCTGATGCCGCAGTACCTCGGCGAGTACGACCTTTTCCGCAGCCGCTATGAATTCCCCATCGCCGCCGGCGACCGCGAAGGCGAACTCGCCCAAGCCAAACTGCGCCGCAAGCTCCATCCCTTCCTGTTGCGGCGTCTCAAAAAAGACGTGGCCAAAGACCTGCCCGACAAAATCGTCAAGGTCTCTTTCTGCACACTCACCCTTGACCAGCAGCGCGTCTACAACGACGTGCTCGCCGAATCGCGCCGCACCATCGGCGACCTCGTCAAAGCCAAGGGGTTCGACCGTTCCCGCTTCGAAATCCTCGCCATCCTCATGCGGCTGCGCCAGATCTGCTGCCACCTCGACCTGCTCAAAGGGCACCACAAGCCCGGCACTTATGGGGCGCCCTCCACCAAACTCGACGCCTTCTTCGAGTTGCTCGACGAAGCCATGGACGGCGGCCACCGTGTCCTGGTCTTCAGCCAGTTCGTCTCCATGCTCAAACTGCTGCGGGAGGAGCTTGACCAGCGCGGCCTGACCTACTGTTATCTCGATGGTTCAACCCAGGACCGGCTTGAACAGTGCCAGCGCTTCAACCTGCAGCCCGACATCCCCGTCTTCCTCATCAGCCTCAAGGCCGGCGGCACCGGCCTCAACCTCACCGGCGCCGACATGGTGGTGCATTTCGACCCGTGGTGGAACCCGGCCGTCGAAGACCAGGCCACCGACCGCGCCCACCGCATCGGACAGAAGCGCACGGTCTACAGCATCAAGCTCATCGCCGAACACACCGTCGAAGAGAAGGTGCTGGCCATGCAGCAGAAAAAACAGTCAGTCATCAACGCCACCGTCGGCGTCACCGACGAGTCCGTCATGCAGAAACTCTCCTTCGACGATATCCGCGATCTGATCGGGCTGTAGATGGGCGGATCCACAGGGTCGTCCTGCGTATGGGCGACCAACGGGGCGTTCGCTCTTTATCGCGCATCTTTGCGCGTGCGATAGGTTGTCCCCTTCGGCTTGGCGGCTACGGTCTTGTCGTTCTCCCAGAACGGTGTGGCTGAGGCAGAGCTGCGCCGCATCTGGATGTCATCAACCGTCTCCCGAGTCTCATCGACACGCCGTCAATGGACTACATGAATTACGTCAAGGGCATCCCTGTCGACAAGACGCACAGCGGTTATTTCTCCATCGATAAAAAAACCAAACGCCTGACCGATCCTGTCGTGGGCAAGCACTCGGCTGAGGCGGACGATGCGGATGCTTACGACCTGATCCTGAAGGACAAGGAACGCCTGCTCTCCTTTGAAGAGCCGGTCCGCTTCATCTTCTCCCACTCAGCCCTGCGCGAAGGCTGGGACAATCCTAACGTCTTCAACATCTGCACGCTCAAACACAGCGACAACACCATCCAGAAGCGTCAGGAGGTCGGGCGTGGCATGCGCCTCTGCGTCAACCAGAATGGCGACCGCATGGACGCGCCCGACACTGTGCATCAGATCAACGTGCTCACCGTGGTGGCCAGCGAGAGCTACAAGGATTTCGAGGACGGCCTCCAGCGCGAGATGGTCGAAGCGCTCTCTTCACGTCCCAGAAAGGCCGACGCCGCCTACTTCGAAGGCAAAGTCCTAGTCGCGCCCGACGAACAGCGCGTGCCGGTCACGTCCGATTTGGCCAAGCTGCTGAACCGTTACTTGGTGAAGAACGACTACACTGATCTGGAAGACCGGATCACGCCGAAGTACCACGAAGACCGACAGCAGGGCACCTTGCCCGCGTTGCCGCCGGAACTGGAGCCCTACTGCGAACAGGTCATCCAGCTCATCGACTGGGGCTGCTTCGAAAAGGCGTATGCGCCGTGAGGGCGCGGAGGAGATGCTCGCAGAGAGCATACGCACAGGCCTCAAGGCAAAGCTGATTCTCAAGCCGGATCTGGAGCGCGTCAACGTCGACACGACCGTCCGGGAGAAGAAAATCCGCCATCCTGCCGATGCAAAGCTGTACCACCGCCCGATCGAGACCCTTGCCCTTTTTTTGCGCGATTTGTTTTTTATGCCGTTCCGTTACACGCCAGAACCAAAGCACGGTATGATCTGTCGTGCCGCTTGAAAAGGCTTTTTTCAGCATCGACTACGTAGGCAAATGATTATCTCGTCTACTTTGTATGCAATCGCATTGTCAAAAATGACTTTCAGAAATCGCTCACACAACAAGCGTCGAAAACGTGTTGACAGGAGTCTGGTAGCCTACTATAAGTAGTTCCATGATTCAGACCATAAACCCATCTCGAGCACCAGTAGAGCGACCTGCCTCCCATATCAAGGCGAACGGCATTCACTATACACCTACCGATCTTGCACGTTTTCTGGCGGAAGCCCTCGTGGAAGCGTTTTGTGCTCGCCCCGAGGTGAAGGCGAAAACCATCACCATCCTTGACCCATCGTGTGGAAACGGAGAACTCCTCTTGTCATTAATAAACGCCTTGCCAGCCAGCGTAAGGAGTCAAACAAGGGTTCTTGGGTACGACACCGACGCGATGGCCGTAGCAGAAGCTGTGCGCCGGATAGAAACGGCTGGTGCGAAGGAGGTTAAGATACAGTGCGAGGACTTCTTGGCGCTTACGTCGTTCGGCCTGGACGGCCAACTTGATCTACGCTTCGAGGACAGCAAGAGTCGTGAACCACTCGGGGACGATATGGCAGACTTGATCATCTCAAACCCACCATACGTCAGAACGCAGGTTATGGGATCGCACCAATCTGGCGCACTTGCCAAGCAATTTGGACTGGCAGGACGTGTCGATCTGTATCATGCGTTCGTCATCGGCATGACAAGATATCTGAGACCCAATGGATGCCTTGGACTACTCACGTCGAATCGTTTTCTTTCCACGCAGGCGGGGGCATCTCTTCGGCAGTGGTTCGTAAAGGAGTTCAGTCTTCAGTTGCTTATCGATCTGGGTGACACAAAGCTATTCGACGCTGCTGTACTGCCCGCGATTTTGATTGCTAACCGCGTCAAAGAAAGCGTATCTCGTCAGCAATGCGTGTTTCGCAGAGTCTACGAAGCGGATTTTGTCTCGGCCCCGTGCCCTGCCTATCAGACTGTCCTCGCGGCTCTTTCGACGGAGTCATGTGGGATGGTAAATGTGGAGGAAAAATTCTATTGTATTGAGACGGGTATCTTGCGTACGGCCAACAAACCTTCGGTGCCTTGGATTCTGTCCAGTGATAAGACCGACAAATGGATACGCACCATTGATAATGAAAAGGGAGGGACTTTCGGCGATTTCGGGGATGTTAAGGTTGGCATCAAGACAACTGCCGACAAGGTTTTTGTTCGTAACGACTGGGATAACTTGCCGTCCGATCAACAGCCGGAGCCTACTCTACTGCATCCTCTGATTACACACCAAGAGGCGGAACGGTGGTCACTTCCGGCGGATGCGTGTGGGCAAAAACGTGTGCTGTACCCCTATACACAGGACTGTGGAATCCGAAAGCCGATCTGCTTTGCTGATTACCCCAAGGCGGGGCGTTATCTGGAAACCCACCGCTCAATTCTCGAAGGACGGAAATACGTTCTTGACGCTGGTCGAAAGTGGTTTGAGATATGGGTTCCGCATAGTCCGGCAGCATGGGACACATCAAAAGTTGCGTTCCCGGACATTAGCAAAAACAACGTCTTTTTCGTTTGTCCGGTCGGTTGGGTGGTCAATGGTGACTGTTATTGGATCGTGCCGAAAAAGAACGCGCCATCGTATACTTTGAAAGCGATACTCGCTGTTGCCAATTCGTCTTTGGCACTGCGCTACTACGATGTGATGTTCCATAACAAGTTGTATGCTGGACGAAGGCGGTTCATGAGTCAGTATGTCACGCAGTTCCCTCTG
>JALHET010000090.1:0-3901 GCA_022839525.1 Lentisphaerota bacterium | reverse complement strand
GCAATTGAACTGGCCGATGCAGTGACGCGACTGCTAGATGCGAGGCGTCAGAACAAGCAGAAAACAGCCACGTACTTAGAGGCGGAAGTTGACCACCTCGTATGGGCGAGTTTCGGCCTAGACAAAGAAGTCGGACGGCAACGGAATCTGTAACTTCGCGTTCACGACCTTGCCTTCGAATCTCTGGAAGCGTCTGAAAAAATCCCTGCCTGCGCACATCACTAAATGTTCCAGTTGAACATTGACCCCGTCAGTGCTGCCGTAGAATACCGCGTAACGGACGTCGGAGTGCTTAGCACATACCACGGCATCTAAGGGTGCCTCATCATCGGGAGACATCAGACCGAGATCAATGGTTGGCGATGTCTGCAACTTGACTTCAAGCAACTGTTCCAGAACGTCTGGACAGGTTCCCAGGTCTTCCTTCTGCGTCATACCCAAACACTGGCAGACTGACTCGTGAAGGGCTCCGCCGCGGTTCCGTTCTTGATCGGCTCCTGGATCTGCGAAACGAGTGCCAACCATTTGCCTTAGACACTCGAATAGATCCGTAATTGGAAGGAACCTTCCGAAATCAACCTCGGTTCCCCGCACGACAGTTCTTCCCAATGCGCGGACACGCTCGACCAACCCGTAGGTGTCACTCGAAGTCACAAGTTCCGTCGTCGTTACCGGACTGGGGCTTTTTGCCTGGTACTTCCGAGTCAGGGTACACGTTCTGGCGAGTTTCGCCAGCGTTTCTCCTGTCACCACACGCACTGCCGTAACGCGAGACTGTGCGTTAACCCGAATAATAACGTAGCGTCTGGTTGGGAATATCTTCTCATTCCATATCTGAAGATTGTCTGACTTCTGGATATAAGTGTCGAAATCCTGACCAGGAAAGCGTGGGTACGTTCTGCGGAATGATTTCGGTACCGGATAACCTAGTATCTCACAAATTTTGGACTTGAGTACTTTGGAACGAGTACGAAGCGGGTAATCCAGGCTAAATCCTGTAAGCCCACGGCATAGGATGGACTCCAATTCTGACAAAGAGAGGTATAGATTGTCAGCCTCTCGAAGAGAATCGTAAATGGTCTTGCCGGACACTGATATGCGTTCTGGGTAGTTCACTTGTCACTCCCAGGCAATAAGAGTTCCTGAGGTGTTACTCCCCAAGCTTGTGCAACCCGATCAAGCGTCTCTAAAGTAATATTCCGCTCACCTCGCTCAACGGCACCAATGTACGTTCTGTGGAGTTCACATTTCTCTGCGCATGTCTCTTGAGATAAACTGAGCCGCTTGCGCAATCGTTTGAGATTCCGTGCTACAAGGATATTGCTGGGTGTCGATTTCATGACACAAAGAGTGCCAAAATGCCGACTATATAGCTACAGACTATAGGTAGCATCCGGGCGATGCTTGCCTACTTGCGCCGCACCGCCCGTTATGATATGGTTCAATATGGTTCATTATGAACCATAGAAAGGGGGCTCGCCATGCGTTCCATCACGATCCACAACCTCGATCCCGATGTCAGCCGCCTGATCGACCAACTTGCGGCCGAACAAGGCCTCAGCCTCAACCAGCTCATCAAGCGGCTGCTTCGGAAAGCACTTGCGCTGCCTGGCCAAACACCAGCCCCCTCTCGCGGATTCGACGACTTCGTCGGCCTCTGGACCAAAGAGGAAGCCGCAGAGTTCAACGCGACGGTCAAACGTGAGATCGACCCGGGAGACTGGAAATGAGGCGCGTGATGCTCGACACGAACGCCTATGCGGCACTGCTTGCCGGAGATGTCGTCGTCCGTGATGCGCTCGCCGCAGCGACCGAGATTTTGTTGCCGCTTTTCGTAGTCGGCGAGTTGGAGGCGGGGTTCCGTGGCGGCACGCGGTATACGGAGAATGTCGCCATACTTCAACGGTTCATCAGCAGGCCGGAAGTCCGAGATGTCGCCTCCGGACGCGAGACGGCCCGGAGATACGGCGAGATCAAGGATACCCTGAAACGCGCGGGAACACCGATTCCGGCGAACGACATCTGGATAGCCTCCTCGGCCATCGAACATGCCGCCACTCTCATCACGTACGATCGCCATTTCACGACGGTCCGCCACCTCAAACTTTGGCGGCATCTGCCGGACTGAATCTCCCACTTGAACGTTGGTCGCTTGCCTAGACGACCATCACTCGACGTTCTGAACCTGCTCGCGGATCGCTTCCAAGCCGGCCTTGAACCCGATCACGAGCCGCGAGATATTGGCATTGTTGGCTTTCGATCCCGTGGTGTTGATCTCACGGAACAATTCCTGACACAGGAAATCCAGCGTCCGCCCGCACGCGCCGCCTTCGTCCAGCACTTTTTCCACCTGCACGAAGTGGCTGGAAAGGCGCGTCAGCTCCTCGCTCACGTCGCACCGGTCGGCAAAAACAGCCACTTCCCGGGCGATCAGGGCGGGATCAACCACACACCCCGGCTCCAACAACTCGGCGAGCCGTTTCTCAAGGGTCTCCTTATAAACCTGTGGCACCGCCGGAGCGAGTTGCGCGATCTCCCCGCCGACCGTCTTGAGCGCCGCAAACCGGCTGCGCAAATCGCGCTCGAGCGCCTCGCCTTCGCGCTGCCTCATGACGTCTAAACACGCCAGCGCCGACTGCGTCGCCCGCTCGGCCTGAGGCCAGATTTCCAAAGGGTCGGCAGGCAGGACACTCCCCCGCAGGATGTCCGGGAACCGCAGCAGCGACGAAGCCGTCAGGTCGTCCGCAAGCCCGAGCTTCTCCGCCGCCGCCCGCAGCGCGCGGAGCTGCGCGTGGACCGCCGCCAGATCGATGCCGGGAGCCTCTCCGCCCTCCGCGCCCGCCGACGTCACCGTCACCAGGCCTTTGATGTACCCCCGCACCACACGCGCGTGAACCAGCGCGTGCAGCTTCGACTCCAGACTCGCCAACTCCCGCGGGATGGAGAAGGAGCAGTCGAACTGTTTGCGGTTGACCGCGCTCAGTTCCACCACGACCTTCACTCCGTTTTCGCACACCTCGCCGCGTCCAAACCCCGTCATGCTCATGATCGCCATCGATCAACTCCCTTTAGCCTTTTTCTAAGGAGGCGCCGCCTTTACCGCGCCCCAGCCCTCACACCTTGCCATACCGGATCAGCCAGCAGATCAACGTTCCCGCCACACTTCCGAAATACGCGGGATAAATCACCAGAAGCACCGGCAAACGCATCAGAGACACCCCGCGCCGAACGCACATCTGGGTGCAAAACGGCACCAGCACCGCGGCAACGATCACGCCCAGATCGGCACGCGTCTTGGGGTATTCGTCCCACAGGTTCGTCAGCATCACCCAAAGCAGCGCCGCGCTCACAGCTCCCAAGCCGATCCGCCAACGCCACGCCATCCGCTCTTTGAGCGGGGTCAGCACCTGCTGCACACCCAACACCCACGTGCCCAGCACAAAACCGATCCAGAAAACCCAGTGTCCCAACTGGTCGTCAATATAGGACAGCGACCGCCGCACTTCCGGCGTCATCGCCCCCGTCGAGCGATACGCGGCTTCCATCCGGTTGGCCGGGTCGTGCAACCCCATGCCGCACGCCACAAAATAGATGGCCAGCACCATCAGCATTTCGACCGCGACATGCGGACGGCCCCGCGCCACGCAACGGGTGATCAGCCAGAACATCACGCCGATCGCCGGGGCGAAAACAAACATCGAGAGCGCCTCGCGGATGCGCAGCACGTCCCCGAATGTCTGAAGTTCCCAAGAGGCCGGCTTCATGCGGCTCGCACCGGCCAGCAGGCAAATGACCGCGAACACAGAAAAAAGACCCAACAGCCGCCGCAGCACGGCTTGATCGCCATCATCGCCTCCCAAGGTGTTCTTTTCAGCCACGTCCCCTTCCGTCCCTTCTCCAC
>JALHET010000519.1:889-2195 GCA_022839525.1 Lentisphaerota bacterium | reverse complement strand
GTTTCGAAAACCTTTTCGGGCGCGTTGGATGAACTCCGTCTTTCGACGACCGTGCGGAACGCGGACTGGATACGCGCCGCCTACCTGACGCAGGCAGAAAACGCTTCGTTCACCAGCTACCACCACTTCGGCACGTTCTTCATGTTGCGATAGCATCCGCGTGTAGCACGGAGTTGGTTGTTGGTGCCTTACGGCTCAACAAGCACGACGAATTCGAGGGGCATCAAGAGGGATACGGCGTGAAGGAAATCAAGGCGCAGTTTCAGGGAGACCTGACGCTTTCGGGTGGGGTGGATCTTGCCGGTTACATCACCGTCGGCGAGAACGGCTGGATTGTTCCTTCTCCAGGGCTTTCCATTATCATCAGGTGAGGGTATGAAATTCGATTCGGGAATGGAACGCCAGTGGCTTATGAAGATGATATTGGTTACCGTCGCTGTGTGTGCGGCGTCTGTTGCGTTTGCTGTTTCGGATCATACGCTTACAGAGTTTCCGCGCCTTGCGGGCGAGACAGATGATGCGCCGCGCTTCCAGCGGGCGGTGGATGCCTGCTACGGTGGCGGCGTCCTCACCGTGCCGGGAGGTGACTACACCTTGGCGCAAACCGTTTTCGTGACGAACCTCTGCTCCATTGAGATGAGCGCGGGGGCTTATGTGAAGGCCGTCGCCAAGATGGATTGGATGATCAAGATCGATGCGATATGGCAGTTTAATCCACGAATCGCGCCGCAGGATGTGAATGCCGAGCGCTACAATTTGCGCTACATCGGCGGCACGCTCGATGCGGATGGCAAGGCCTCCTGTCTTGCGATTGACAACTACCGCCACTTCACACTAGAGAACGCGACATTCCTGAACGGTAAGCGGTATGGCGTCGGCATCGAGACGACGGGACGCGGTTACGAGATGATCGCCCGCAACCTCTACTTTAAGACGCTGATCAGCGGTCTTGCGGGTAACGTCGGTCTTTACACCTACGGCGGCGACAGCCACTACACGGATATCGTCGTCGTCGACTACACGACGGGCGTCCATTTCGCGGGACGCGGCGCGAACGTCCTGACGCGCATCCATGTGTGGGGCGGACCGATCAAGCCCGCACGGGCAGGCGAACTTCCGGAGATGCTCAAGGAGTCCGTCTGCTTCCGCATCGACTCGTCGGGCGAAACCCTGCGCGACTGCTATGCCGACACGGGCGAGATCGGATTTTGGGTGAATGGCTGGGAGGAGCGTCTCTTCGGGTGTCGTTACTTCAATAACACCGGCTTCAAACTGAAGAGGGTGACGATTCTCCGGCAGGATAGGG
>JALHET010000519.1:497-884 GCA_022839525.1 Lentisphaerota bacterium | reverse complement strand
TTTCAAAAAGACACGCCGGAGACGAAGCTCTATTCAGGCGCCCCCGACGCAAAGATCCGGTGGGGTGACAGCAATATCTATCGCCACTTCGGCGGTGATCCCTCCGCGCCGCGCGGGAGTGAACCGACCGTGCAGCCGCTGGATGTGGATCTGGGGCGACAACTGTTCCTCGACGACCGGCTGCTCGTGACGAATTCGATGACGCGCACATGGTACCGTCCGCAGAAGTCACCCCTGAATCCCGTCCTCAAGCCCGAGACCGAGCTTGAGCGCGGCGGCAAGAAGCAGACGAACGCGCTGGCATGTCCTTTTGTGGGCGGTGTTTGGTACGACGGGACGGACAGGCTCTTCAAGTGCTATTACAATGCCGGCTGGGCACCGGGCATC
>JALHET010000519.1:0-436 GCA_022839525.1 Lentisphaerota bacterium | reverse complement strand
CGGGCATCGCTTACGCAATATCCAAAGACGGTCTATCGTGGGAGCGGCCGAAGCTCAATCCGGATGGCGGAAACCTCGTCCTGCGCTGCGACGGCACACGTGACCAGTCAAGCGTGGTGATGGATCCGGTCGCAAACGACGGTTACCGTTTCAAAGCCTATCTCACAGTCTGCCGGAAAAACATCGGGGGCGAGGTGCGCCTTTCAAAGGACGGGGTGACATGGACTCCGCCTGTGCCGACTGCCGGCACGGGTGACGCGACCTCGATCTTCTACAATCCCTTCAAGCGCCAGTGGTGTTTCTCTTCACGCGGTTGGAACGAAGAAGAGGGACGCCTGCGTGACCTCGCATTTGACGCCGATTTCATCGCTGGGGCACGCGCACTACCGCGGAAGAGCCGTTGGCTTAAGGATGCCGTCGGCGGCGGCTGGAAAAA
>JALHET010000518.1 GCA_022839525.1 Lentisphaerota bacterium | reverse complement strand
CCTCTTTTTTTGGTCGATGAGCCGTCGCGCCTCCTCCGGGTAGGCGGAAGCATAACCGAAGGCGAAATCGAGTACCAGCGGCAGATCGTCCATCCGTTTGTAATAGGTCTCAACCTCCTGCTCGCGCTGCCGCCAGGTGTAGAACGGATAATTCTTCATCTTCTCCTCCACCGGAAACCCGCGGAGCAATGCCCCGTACTGGCTGTGCGCGGCGGAGATTTGACAGGAGTTCATCCCCAGTTCCTCGAAAACCTCTTTGCCGAAGGGCTTCAGATAAGCGGGGTGCATGATCCCGAGATGCGGTTTTTTAAGCAAATCCCAGTCGATGCGGGTGTGGTTTTGAACCCAGGGGCCGACGAAAAAGTGCGGGCGACCGCGGAAATAAAAGGTTCCGTGCTTGATTTCCGGCCGATCCCGTTCGTCCTTCTCTTTTGGCGGCTGCTCGCGATAGCTGCGGCGATATTCGGCGATCTCTGGCGTGTCGTTTGAGGGGTTGTGATAGCGGTAGACAACCTCGTCAAGCTCCTCCAGCGGCCTTACCGGCATGCGCGGATGATCCGCAGCATGGGTGGTGAGCAGGAAATCCTTGAAATATGCCTCGCAGGTCTGTCCCCAGCCCACTGCGGCATTGATAGACACGACGATACTCCGGGCGTCGTCGGGAACCTTCAACGCGCAATGGAACGGACGGTAGTCGAACGCTCCGAGTTCTCCGGTATGGATGCTGGCCCGTCTAGGCGGCCCCTTCTCCCCGGCGGCGGACAACGATAGACCGACGCCGTCATGGTTCGACGCGCGCTCCTGCCTTATCTGCGCGGAGAAGTGGAGGGTCGTCCCGCGGAGCTCCTTGACGGTCACGGCTTTCAGATGATAGAGGCGATTGGAATTCGTCTGGCCGGCATCGTCGTCGACAAGGTGCATCTCGGCAGGCCCCGGCCAGAAATTCGTCACCGCAAGGAGTACCGGAAGCAGATTCATCTTTTACATCAGCGGCAACGCACCCTTCTCCGCGAGGAGGCACGGGGAGTCGTACACGGGCACGTTGATAAAGGTTACGCCGTCACTGTGAATGAGCTGGTTCTTTGCGGGGAAGGCGTAGACACGGCCGGTGAGAAGATCCACCCACACGGGATCTTTCAGCGGCGCGCCGCGATATTTGAACATTGCCGGACGTGTGGCGAATGAGTCGTCAGGGCGCGTATACTCAAGCTGCCATTCGTCTTTGCTCTGCTTCGGGTTAATTCTCTTATAGCCGGAAGCCTGTACCCAAAACGCAAAGATGCGCTGTTCTCCCTTCGCGTACTCGTATGTGGCGAGCGTGCCATCCGG
>JALHET010000517.1 GCA_022839525.1 Lentisphaerota bacterium | reverse complement strand
TAGAAATCCTGGGTGAGCGATGCGGGAATGTTGCTGCTGTCGCCCATCTTGAAACTCCCGGCCGGGATGCGCCGCAGGACGAGTTTTTCGGTCTTGAAGGCAATGTCGTTGGTCACGCCGGTCCAGATCACGGACTCGGTGACCGAGGCGCCGTTCGTTACGGCCCTTCTTTCCCATGCGCTCGTGACCGGCCCCCATTTGTTCGTGAACAGGTCTTCCTCGTACACGTACTCGATCATCTGGGACGGCTGGTTGGTCTTGGTCAGGTCCACGATCACGTAGAGCGGCGAGGGAAACGCGTCCAGCGCGACCCGGAAGCGCGTGAGCACATTGCTCGTGTAGGCGCTCTTTACCGGATCCCAAACCAGCCGGTGATGCCCCGGCGCAAGGCCGGAGATATCCCCCGACAGGGAATAGGGGGAAAGGGCCAGCGGAAGCTGGTCGTTGCAGGCGGACACGGTGATGTCCATCCGCTGCGCCGGCGCGCCGTACAGGTCATACTCGATATCCACCAGCCGGCTCCACGGCCAGCGCTGTCGGGCCACCACGTTGCTGACTGCCATGCCGTCCGCGAACGCGCCCGTTGCCAGACACGCGGCGACCGCCATCCAAGCGATTCTGATTGCTTTTACTGTTTTCATATTCTTCTCTCCTGTTCGGATCTGAGAAAGGACGCCTCAACATTGTGCCGGTCATTACGGAAGGGTCAACGCCACGCGGAACCCGTAGTTTGTCACGCTGGTGAAATTCCACGCATGGTGGGCACCGGTGCGAGTGAAGGATGTACACTCGAGCTGTGTGCTTCTCCAAGAGAAGCCCCGGTATACCCGGGTCGCGGGGGAGGAAGTTGATTCAAGGGGACCCGGATAATCCGGGGGCGGCGCTGACGGGAAGGTCGTCCCATACCAGTCCAGGCACCACTCATGAACGTTGCCGTGCATGTCGTAGAGCCCCCAGGCGTTCGGCCGCTTCAGCCCCGGCGTGTGCGTCTGCCCGCCCGGATAGGCCTCCGTGCCGCTGTTCCCGGACCACCAGGCGACGGTGCTGAGGATGTTGGTGTCGTATCCGGTCGAAACCCCGTCGTGGTAATAGGTCGTGGTTCCCGCCCGGCACGCATACTCCCACTGTGTTTCGGTCGGGAGGTCGAAAGGCTGCCCCCCGGTCAGGGTCCGCAGCTTGCCCAGGAAGGAGAGCGCGTACACGCGGCTGTTTGTCGGCCAGTCCCCGCCGCCGTTGGCCATGGAGCCGCGGATGTAATCGTACGCCACGTTTTCGGCCGGGAGCGTGCCGTCCGGGGAGGGGAACCCGAAATTTCCCGGGGGTTGCGCGCC
>JALHET010000516.1 GCA_022839525.1 Lentisphaerota bacterium | reverse complement strand
ATTCCGCCCACGGCGTGAAAGGTGATGGAAGCACAGACTACACAGCCGGAACGGCACCGCTGTATCTGGCGGAAAGCGGGTTCGGTCGTGTTGTTTTTTTTGTTGGCCGGGATACCTGCTCTCCTTTTTATTGCTTGGCAGCAACGGGTCGGTCTGGCGACGCGCGTGATGCGTAGGGCACTCGACCGGTACGGTCTTCAGGATGTCTCCTTCCGGTTGGCACGGTTTGACTTGGGGGGTGTGTCGGTGGAGGATTTCCGTTGGGGCGAACCCGTTTCTGTGCTGGAGATCGCCCGGGTCGAACTCCGTTTCACGGCCGCGGATGTGTTCTGCGGATATGTGGAAAACGTGCGTGTGTGCGGTGTGCGGACGCGGATGAGCGTAGAGGGCGGCAAGCTTGTTTCGCCGTTGCAGAAAAAAGCGCAGGCCGTGCTGATGCCACAAGCGGATGTGCGGGGTGCCAGCCGGAAGAAGGCGGGTAAATTTAAAATCCCGCTGCGGTCGGGCTCCGTGCAGGATGTGCGCGTGGAGGTGGCGCTTGCGGATGGTGCTCCTGTGACCGTCTTGACCGTGGAGGGCGGTGCTCTTGCTGAGACGGACGGAAAATACCGCGTGTGGGGCAGCCTGTGCGAGGGGAAAAATGTGCGGGCGGGTTTCGAAGGCACCGTGCAGACGGAATCCGGCACGATTTTGTTGAGCCCGGATGTGGGTGTTAAAAACATGATGGGGCTGGTCAACCTGGCACGGTTGGTCGCGCCGGAACAGGTGGCGGCGTTGCCGGTCATGCCGGTGGATTGCAGCCTGAACGCGCGCGGGTCTCTGTCGATCGGGGGGTGGACGAACGCCGGTCCGTTTGAGGTCAGTGCGGAATTGGGGCGTAACAGCACATTCCAGATTCCCGGCAAGGACAGGTTCGTCCGTTTTCAAACCTTGCGGGTTGTGGCGTCAGGAATGCCGCATGACGCGCAGGCGCGGGTGAGTGCCGGAGTGTCGGGGTTCCGTTTGGGCGGGGATCGGCAGGTTGTGCAAGAAGAGGGACGCTTGTTGAGCCTGCGCAGTAACGTGCAAGTTAGGCGGGAGGCGTCGAACCAGTGGGTGAGCGCCACGCTTGACTCAGACCTGCCGGGGCGTTCGTTCAGTAAGTTTTTGCCTCATCTTTTGCCGCTGGTTCCCCGGCTATTCACGGAAGGGGGGACGTTACACGCCGAAGCGGAGGTTGCGCGGTCTTCCCGAGGGGCATGGAATGGCGCGGCACATTTTCAGGCCGAGGCGCGGCGCTCGACTGTGAAACTGGAGGCGGGGCGTGCGGGTGCCGGCCGCGTGGTGATATCG
>JALHET010000515.1:492-1828 GCA_022839525.1 Lentisphaerota bacterium | reverse complement strand
CCACGCCTAAGGAGAAGACCGTTCTCATGGCCACGCGGTGGCGTGTGACACGATAACAAACGATGATGAGGCCAGAGTAACAACCAGAGGCTCTTGCCAAAACTCTCGTGGCATGGGCGTCCCGCCCATGAAACACGGGCAAGATGCCCGTGCCACAACCAGAGCAAGAAAGGAAAGCACAATGAAAAAACTGTTGCTAAGCATAGCTTGCGGCACACTCATGTTGGGTGAGGCTGTTGCGTTGCCAGATCCTTTGATCTGGTGGACGATGGACGAAGTGACCCAAGACGGGAAGATCATCGACGCGAGCGGGAATGGACACGATTTGACGCTCGGCCCCGGCATGTCGTTGGCGGACAGCCGTCTTTCGGGCAAGGCGCTCGCTTCTGACGGGACAACAAACACGTGGGGCACCTTCTCGTGTCCGGCCCTCACGAGCCGCACGATCTCGTTTTGGCTGTACCGCAATCCGGCGGACAATGATGATTCAATAACGAGCGCAGAAAACAAGTACCCTTATCTCTTCAATGGTCTGTCGGGCATGAACCTCATGTTCGAGGGCACGACGGAAAGCTTCCGGCAGAGCGTGGGGCAGGCGGCATCGGCACCTTTTATTTTCGCAGGCCCGTCGCGGATATGGTGGAGCCACCATGCGATCACGCTGGAAGATACGGGTGCCAGAGAAAATGGCAACGCGATCTGCCAGTATAACTACTACCGCAACGGCGTGCTGACTTACGCCAAGACTAATCTTGTCGCCACCGGTTCAATCGAGGTCGACAGCCCTACCGTGATCTTCATGAACCAGGGCACCTCGGGTAATAAGCGCCCCGTTTGGGGGCAGATCGATGAGTTCCGCGTGTTCGACACGGCGCTCTCTGCCGAGCAGGTCTGTGCCGAATTCAAGCGTCCGCTCGATGCGCGCGGACCGCAACTAATCGGTCACTGGAGCATGAACGACGTGACGGTGCATGAGGACAACTCACGCACCGTGGCCGAAACGACCGGACTCTCTAATGACCTCCTGCTCGGGACGGCCGTGCAGCATGTGAACGCGCCCACCGGCAAGGGGCTCTATTTCGACGGCACGGCGGCGTCTTGGGCCTATACCGCCGTGAACAACTTCCAGACGCTGCTCGATGCAACGATCGCGATGTGGATTAATATCCCCGTCGAAGCGGAGACGCTCCCCGCAGACAACAAAGCCCCGCAGATCTTTTCGCTGAGTACGGAGGCCCGCGCCGAACTCCAGCGGGAGCGCGACAGAAACGACCTTCGTGTGTTCTGGCACCACAACGCAACTGCGCGGTTCTTAGACCCCTCCCTCGCCGGACGT
>JALHET010000515.1:0-481 GCA_022839525.1 Lentisphaerota bacterium | reverse complement strand
CTCGCGTTTGTGTTCACGCACCGCTATGATGCCGTAGCGGGCAAGTGGTATCAGACGCCACGCACTTACATCAACGGTACGCTTGCCGCGACCGGAGCAGAGCTAGAGATATCGAATGGTGCCTGGGTGCTTGAAGATCCCCGTGCACGTGTCACGTTTGGCAATAACAATAAAGATGCTCAGAGACCGATCATGGGGACGCTCTCTGACGTGAGCGTCTGGGCCGGCGCACTGTCTGCTGAGGAGATCGCCGAACTGGTACACGGCCCGGCAGCGGTTGATGCGGGAGTCGATTTTGTCACCACGTCGCAGACGACTGAACTGCGCGCTGCACTCGGCAACGGTGACGGCGAGGTTGTCTGGTCGTGCGTCTCCGGCGCGGGGGCGACGATCCTCACGCCCGACGCTGCGGTGACGCAGGTGTTGCTACCCGCAGAGGGTACCTACACCTTCCGTGCGACTGTCGTGGGGGATCTGGGCA
>JALHET010000514.1 GCA_022839525.1 Lentisphaerota bacterium | reverse complement strand
ATGTCCCTATCGTTCGGGGGCTTGTTCGTGTGGTGCACGAAGAGGATCCCGGCGCGGTCCTTGCCGGTGTCCTCGGGGTCCTTGATCTCCTTGTCGAGCCGCCCGCGCAGGAAGCCGGACAACTCAGAGTTGCGGGAGCAGTCGCCGCCGAAGTAGGACTGGAACGGGTTGACGATCACGAGGTCGATGTCGGGGTAGGCGTCCAGCAGCGCGCCGACCTCGTCCACGAAAGCGTCACCGAGAAGTCCGACGGCCTGATAAAACGACACCTTCGCCGACGCCGGGTCTTCCGACCCGAGGGCGGTGCGGATGTCCCACGCGTCGAACCCGAACTCGGACACGAGGCCGTTCGACACCTCGTTTCGGAACAGGGCGACCTCCTCGCGGTCATCCTCGGCCTGGATCACGAGGATCTTGAGCGGGCGGACGGGCTCCAGACCGAAGAACGCCCTGCCGAGCGCCCACGAGATAGCGGCCTGGAGAGTCCAGACGGACTTGCCGACGCCGGAGGGGGCGATCAGGAACGCGCCGCCGCCCTTGCGGAGCCAGCCGCGCCGGAACAGGGCGGCGGGGTTTTTGTCCTCGGGGATCGGGTCGGGGAACTGCCCGAGGGCCACGGGCACCCTTGCCGGCTTGCGCCTCGGGGGAAAGCTCCTGTCCGCCGCCGCCTGACACACCTCGGCGTCCTCCTGCCGGAGGTAGCCGCCTTTCAAAAGAAGTTCGATGGGAGAACTGAAGTTCTGTTTATCCACGCTGCCCCCTATCCCCGCCGTCGGCGGGGGACAGTTCCCTGTAGCGGTTGCACGACCGGGTAAGCTCCGACAGGAGGCAAGCCAGCCCGTCGGCGGCCCCTATATTGTCGCAGACGATGTGGGCGGGGAAATCGGAAGTCATGCCGACGTTCCCGTGAACCCACGACTCGAAATTAAGTGCGGCCTGAATGACCTTCCCGCCCGCCGCGTCCAGCCCTTCGCACACTTTTTTGTCGGTCACAAGTCCCCCCCATCTTTCCGCCGGGCGTGAGCGTCCGCCGCGTACTTTTTATACCGCCGGACGAGGGAACGGCTTGCCCGCCGCCCGCGCAAAACCGCCCACAAATGCTGGTGCGTCACGCCGAGCGCCTTTGCCGCGCCACAGATGCCCTTGATGCGAGGGCCGCGCTTCTTCACTTTCTTCATACAGACACCTCTTCCACTGCCGTAATTTCATCCTTTTTATTCCGGGGGTTGGCCAGCCGCTTTTTGCGCCTTCGTTGCTCGCACGGGCAGACTTCGAGCCGGGCGATCCACCGCACGGCTTCCCCCTGATTCTGCAACGCGCTATCAGGGATCAAAATC
>JALHET010000089.1 GCA_022839525.1 Lentisphaerota bacterium | reverse complement strand
GTGCTGCAGGGGCACCGCAATCTGAGGGTCATAGTGCAGGACAAGGCCGCCATCGGCGGCCGGCCGCATCATAGGTCGCGTCAATCGCAACCATTGCCCTTCGCTATGTGGGCCGAAGCCTTCGGAAATCAAGAGGTCGGTCTCCAAGGCGTGACGGTTCAGCCACAGTTCGCCGCCCGACGGCAAGCGTCCCGCATGGCGCAGACTGGAGCGGTCGGCACAGTCGTGAATAACAAACGTTTCGCGCGCCACGGTCTCGGCGCCGAATTTGTCCCGCAACTCACGGGGAGACGTTGGCCGGTGGCAGCCGGTGGCGACGAGGATGCGGATATTGATCGCCGGGTTGCCTTTCCGCAACCGCCCCAACACGAGCGGTAACGTGATGTGGCTGGGTACGGGGCGGGTGTGGTCGCTCGTGATGATGGTGGCGGTCTGTTTGCCGGCGGCCAGTGTTTCAAGGGGGGGCGAGCCGATCGGATGGTCGAGCGCGTCCTCCACACTCTGCCGCTGGGCGTCCGGTGAAGGCGCGGAAACGCCGTGTCCGGCGGGCGAGAGAATCGCCCGGATATTCCGGTCCGGAATATCCGCTTCTTGACAAGAAAGGTGATAGGGGAGTCGGATGCGGCGCATTGATATACATTTTACATTATCGGGCACTGGTTGCAACGGCGAAATGCGGCTCCTGCCAACGCGGTTTCAGTGTTCAAAAAATAGTGTCGCATCTAGCGTATATATGCTAAAGTCCTTCACAAAAAGAGAGGGGGCGAAAATGAAATACCGGAAACTGGGTTCTTCTGAATTAAACGCTTCTGCGGTCGCGCTGGGCACCTGGGCGATCGGCGGCGGCCCGTGGTGGGGCGATTCGGATGATGCGGAATCCATTCGCGCGATTCAGGCGTCAATTGACGAAGGCGTGACCCTCATCGACACCGCGCCTGTTTATGGTTTTGGACACAGCGAGGAGATTGTGGGTCAAGCCGTGCGGGGACGCCGCGACAAGGTTGTTCTTGCCACCAAGTGCGGTCTCTGGTGGGGCGACGACACGGGAACGGTCCATTTTGAACAGAACGGGCGCACGGTACGCCGCTGTCTGGAGCCGCGCACGCTCCGTATTGAGGTCGAGGCAAGCCTGAGGCGGCTGGGTACTGACCGCATCGACTTGTACCAGACGCACGCTCAGGCGGTGGAGCCTTTCAAAACGCCCATCGAGGACACCATGGCCTGTCTGATGGACTTGCGGCAAGAGGGCAAGATCCGCGAGATCGGCGTTTCCAACTGTGCTCCCGCCCAAATGGACGAATACCGAGCCTCAGGCGTGATCGTCAGCAACCAGCCTCGCTACAGCATTCTTGACCGTACCATAGAGAAGAGCCTGCTCCCCTACTGCCGGCAACACGATATCGCGGTTCTCGCCTATTCGCCGCTCGAGCAGGGACTCTTGACGGGAAAGATCGGGATGGACACCACCTTCGCCCAGGGGGCGTTCAGGAACCAGATCCCGTGGTTCATTCCCGACAAACGGCGCAGTGTGCTCGACCTGCTTGCGGGATGGAAGAGCCTGACGGATAAATATGCGTGTACGCTGGCGCAACTGGTGATTGCCTGGACGATCGCGCAGCCGGGCTTAACCGTCGCGCTGTGCGGCGCGCGCAAGGCCGCTGATGCGCTCGAGAACGCCAGGGCAGGCTCCGTCGATCTCTTGGACGAAGACATTGCCCTCATGCGGAGCGATGTCGAAGCGCTGGCCCCATTACATGTGTAAATCAGATTCAGGCCAAACCGTGCGGTGGGTATCGTGACAAGAGGTCTTTTCCTGCTGATGGCGCTTGTGGGGTTCGCTTTTTCCGCTTTCGCGCAAGGGTCTGCGGGCCTTCGGCGGCAACTCACCCAGCTCCGGCCAGAGTCTGTCCGGCTCGCGCTGGAAGACATGGCTGCACGGTGGCCACAGACGTGCGCCAAAGACGACCTCGCGTGGTGTGCCGCACTTGAGGAGCGGCGCGACGCGCTGCTGAAGCGGTTGGACGGGGGCGAACAGTCCGCCCAAGCCGAAGCCCTATCCCTGCTCGGCCAGGTCCGCACAGCCCTGCTGGCCAACCCGTTGCTGGATATGGACCGTTTGCTTGTCGTGCGCAGGGGCGCTAACAACCTTGCCCTGCCCAGCAACTGGAGTCAGCAGCGCGAAGTGAACCGCAAAGGCCTGATCAATGAGATCGCGGTCATGACCAACCTGCGCGGGCAGCCCGCTGTTCAGGCGCTCCACAAAGCCGCGCCCGGCACCTATGTTGGCGACCTGCAGCTCCACTGGGACGCGCGTCGGCTGATGTTCACCGGCGAGAACGGGAAAGGCCTCCACCGCGTCTACGAACTGGATGTCGAGGCACCGGGGCGCATCACGGAGCTTCCCCTTATTCCGGACAACGACACGGATAACTATGCGGGCTGCTGGCTGGCGGACGATTCCGTGCTGTTCCTTTCCAACGCCACGTTCATCGGAGTGCCCTGCGTGGTCGGCTCTTCTTACGTCGCCGCCCTTTACCGCTGGTATCCTGCCGACGGCCATATCCGCCGCCTGACTTTCGACCAGGATCACAACTGGTATCCGGCTCCGCTTCAGGACGGGCGCGTCATGTACTTGAGGTGGGAGTACAGCGGAACCGTGCATTTCGCTACGCGCATCCTCTTCACGATGAACCCCGACGGCACGGGACAGCGCGCACTCTACGGCAGCAACAGCTATTGGCCGAATGCGATGTTCTACGCGCGTCCGGTTCCGGATGACCCGCACCGCTTTACCGCAGTCGTCTCGGGGCACCACGGCGTGCCGCGCATGGGCGAACTGATCCTGTTCGATCCCACGCTTGGCCGCCGGGAGGCGCAGGGCGTGGTCCAGCGCATTCCCGGCCGCGGGAAAACCGTTGAGCCCGTCTTCGAAGACTACCTCGTCGACAACTCCTGGCCCAAGTTTCTGCACCCTTGGCCGCTCGGCGGCGGCTATGTGTTGACCGCCTGCAAACCTGACCTGAAAGCGCGTTGGGGGCTTTACTTGGCCGACACCTTCGATAACCTTACGCTGATCTATGAGGAGCCTGGACAGGCGATCCTTGAACCCGTGCCGGTTCGGGCAAGGCCGCGCCCGACCCTGCTGCAGGACCATGTGAAGGCGGGTGAAAAAAACGGATGCGTCAAGGTCACCGACATCTATGCGGGGCCCGGCCTCGCGGGTGTGCCGCGCGGGACGGTCAAGAAACTACGGGTCTTCACCTATTCTTTTGCCTACCGGGGCATGGGGGCTGAGACCGACCGGGTGGGGTTCGACGGGCCTTGGGACGTGGTGCGCATCATGGGTACCGTGCCCGTCGAGGCCGACGGCTCGGCCTTTTTCGAGGTTCCCGCCAACACGCCGGTTGCGCTCCAGCCGTTGGACGCGCAGGGCCGCGCCCTGCAGGTGATGCGGAGCTGGCTCACCGTCATGCCCGGCGAACTCCAGTCCTGCTCGGGCTGCCACGAGCCGCAGGACAGCGGCGCCGGGCCGCTGACCCGCATTCTGGCCATGGAACGCGAACCGTCGAAGATTGAGCCGTGGTACGGTCCGGAGCGCGGCATCGGCTTCAACCGCGAGGTTCAGCCCGTGCTTGACCGCTACTGCGTCCGTTGCCACGACGGCACAGCGGGGCGTCCCGATTTCAGGCTCCTGCCCGGTGTGCCGATCAAAACGAAAACGGTCTACTACATCAACGCAAACAACCTCTTTCCACCCGCATACCTCGCGCTCTGCTCCTTCATCCGCAGCCAGACGCAGGAAGGCGACAACAACCTCCAGTTTCCGTGTGACTTCCATGTTTCGACCACCGAGCTTTTCCAGATTCTGGAGGCGGGGCACCACGGTGTGCGGCTTGACACGGAAGCGTGGGACCGCCTGACGACTTGGATCGACCTCAATCGTCCCAACCACGGCACATGGTCGGAGAATGTCGGGAAAAAGCGCATGGGAAACCTTGCCGTCCGCCGCAACGAGATGCAGAAACGGTATGCGGATATCGACGAGGCGCACGAGGTCACGTATGGCGCGGCCAAGCTGGCCGCGCCCGCTTTACCGCCTGCCGCCGCTTTGCCGCCCGCGAAAGAACAGGCTCCCGTTGTCGCGGGCTGGCCGTTCGGCGCGGCGGCGGCGCGTGCCAAACAGCAGGCGCTGGGCGAGGTCACGCGAGCGCTTGACCTCGGCGGCGGCGTGAAGCTGAAGCTTGTGCGTGTTCCCGCCGGCGCGTTTGCCGCTGCCGACGGCCGCGCGGTCGAGATCAAAAAACCGTTCTGGATCAGTGTGGACGAGGTCACCAACGAGCAGTATGCCCGCTTTGACCCGGCACATGACAGTTTTCTGGAGCGCGGCGAGTTCATGCAGTTCGAGGTGGCGGATCGCGGCTATCCGCTCAACGCTCCCACGCAGCCGGTTTGCCGTGTGTCCTTTGAATCCGCTGAAGCCTTCTGCCGTTTTGCCTCGCAGAAGAGCGGGAGCCGCGTGCGTTTGCCCGGCGGCGACGAATGGGAATGGGCTGCCCGCGCCGGCGCGGCCACACCTTTGTTCTATGGCGGGGTGGATGAGGACTTTTCGCGGTTCGCCAATCTGGCGGACGCGGTCTTCCGCAAGATGGAGCGCGGGATCG
This sequence comes from Lentisphaerota bacterium, assembly GCA_022839525.1. Next base: position 9,947 of record JALHET010000089.1, on the reverse strand, counting down.
GCCTCCAAAACCGTAATATCCCGGCTGCTGCGGTTCCAGCTTGGCGCCCCGCAATCACAGCGTGTTCGGACGGTTTCCGAGTGTCGTCCCCGGCCGGGACCTTCGCGGCCAATGCTTGGGGGTTGCGCGATGTCCACGGCAATGTGTGGGAATGGACCTCTGATCGCCTGCCGGACGGCCGCGCCCTTGCGCGCGGCGGTTCGTGGTGGAAGCGTCCGCGATACGCCACGTTTGCGGCGCGCGTTCCTTATGCGCCTTGGCAAAGGGTCTACGACGTCGGCTTCCGTGTCGTCGCGGATGAATGATTCGGAGTCTTTTTCGGAAGGCCAGATGCGGAAATGGTAGATACCGGGGAATTTCTTGATGACGAGACGCTGGCCGCGGAAGAGGGTGCGGAGGTGTTGTCGCTCAACGTGCCGGAGGGTGCGAAAGGGCGGTTGGACGCATGGCTGGCGGCTCAGGTGGCGACGCTGTCGCGGGCGAGGATTCAGGCGCTGATCAAAGAGGGGCGTGTGACCTGTGGAGGCGTGGCGGTGAAGGCGAATGCCAAACCGAAAGCCGGTCAGGTGCTTGAGATCGTTATTCCCGCCCCCATATCCGCAGTTCCGGAGCCTGAGGATATTCCGCTCGACATCGTGTATGAGGACGGCGACTTCCTGGCGCTCAACAAGCCTGCCGGGCTGGTGGTGCATCCGGCGCCCGGGCATGCCTGCGGCACGCTGGTGAACGCGCTGCTGCATCACTGCCGCGACTTGGGCGGCGTCGGGGGCGTGGAGCGGCCGGGGATTGTACACCGTCTGGACAAAGACACATCGGGGCTGATGGTGGTGGCGAAAAACGATGCGGCCATGGCGGGTTTCGTGCGGCTGTTCAAGACGGGGGGGATATCCAAGGAGTATCTGACGCTGGTTCACGGCGTGCCGCCGAAACCGTCGGGAACCCTGCGCTCGCTGATCGGGCGGCACCCCGTGCACCGCCAAAAAATGGCCGTGGTGGCGCGCAACGGTAAAGAAGCGGTGACGCACTACGCGGTCGAGCGGCGGCTCGGCGGCATCACGCTGGTGCGCTGCCGCATCGAGACCGGCCGCACGCATCAGATCCGCGTCCACATGCAAGCGTTGGGCTGCCCGGTAATCGGGGATACGCTGTACGGGAAACCTGCGGTGGACAAGTGCCTCCCGCATCTTCCCGCACGCCAGATGCTTCACGCCGCGCAGTTGTCTTTCACCCATCCGGTGACGGGGTCGCCGATGGACTTTGTTGCGCCGCTGCCGGAAGATTTCCTGCCTTTTCTTTAGGCCGCTTTTTTGGGGGCATCCCCGAGTCACAGACCGTTGAGGGGAGTTGGTTTCTGGGATGCGTACGCGACAGCGGTTTCCGCATCGCCTTTCACCTGCCCTGCCCCACGCGGCGGGACCAGGCGCGGCGGATGAGCAGGCAGGTGACGCCGATCAGCGCGAGGCAGAAGAGGCGCGTGCCGATGATCCACGGTATCTGCTCGGGCGCGTAGAGTGGCACGAGGTGACCGTCGACGGATTTTTTCATCAGGATCGTTTTCCAGCCGTCGGTCGCCAGCCAGCCCGCAAGGATGGCGAAAAGGAGGAGCGGGGTCACAAAGGTCAGCACCGGCCTGAAGAAAGAGGGGAGCCGGAGAGACGAGCCGGCGTGGAGTTCCTGCCAGCCTCGGGTGGGGCCGAAACAGTAGAGGAAGACGCAGGCCTCGATCAGGCCGAACATCGGCAGGCCGAAGGAGCTAAACCAGAAGTCCATCTCGTCCAGCACGCCGTTGCCGAAAATCGCGAGGTGGGCCGCCGCGAACGAGACGAGGCCGAGAGCGGCGATGCAGCGTTTGCGGTTGAAGCCGAACTCCTCTTCGAGAAACGCGACCGCGGGTTGGAGCATGGAGACCGAGCTGGTGCCGCCCGCGATGAACAGCAGCAGGAACCAGGCGAAGCCGATCCACGCGCCGCCGGCCATGTGGTTGAAGATGAGCGGCGTCGTCCGGAAGGCGAGGCCAAAGGTGCCCCCTTCGACCGCCTCCGTCGTGCCGGCGGGCCCGAAAAACAGGAAGGCGGCGGGTACGACGATCGAGGCTCCGAGCACGACCTCGGCGAATTCGTTCAGGAACGAGGCGGTCGTGGAGGGCAGCAGCGTGTCGTCGTCCGCTTTCAGGTACGTGGCATAGGTGAGGAGCGCGCCGATGCCGACCGACGTGGAGAAGAAGACCTGTCCGGCAGCTTCGAGCCAGACCTTGCCGCTCTTGAGCGCGGCGAAATCGGGGTTCCAGAGAAAGCCCAACGCGCGGTCAAGCGTCCATTCGGGGTTGACGGGCGTGCCGAGCGTGAAGACGCGGATCACCAGGATGACGGCCGTGACGAAAAGCAGGGGCATGGCGAATTTGCAGAAACGTTCAATCCCGCGGTTGATGCCATGGTAGAGCACGTAGAAATTGCAGAAGAACGTGATGAGGAAAAACCCGTAAGCAGGCAGGCGGCTGCTGAAAACCCCGCCGTCCCCTTTCAGATAGCTGCCGAGAAACGCTGCCATTTCAGCGGGTGTCTGGGCGGAGGCATAGTGGCCGGTGAGGGCGAAGACGCTGTAGGCAAGCGTCCAGGACTCGATATAGACGTAATAAAAGAAAATGCCGAGCGCACCCGCCACGCCAAACACGCCGAGGTATTTGAGAACGGGGTGTTTGCGGTCGCCCACCGCGTCGAAGACGCCCGGCGCGCTGCCGTGGCCGAAACGGCCCCCATAGCGGCCCATGGCCCACTCCATCCAGCAGAGCGGCAGGGCGAGAAAGACAAGGGCGAAAAAGTAGGGGATCATGAAGGCGCCGCCACCGTTGCGGGCGGCCACGCCGGGAAAGCGCAGAAAGTTGCCGAGACCCACCGCGCTGCCGGCCGCGACCGACTTTTTTTTGTCGATAAGGCATAAACGTTTCCGTTATCTCTGTCCAGGTGGAAGGGTGGCGAGGTGTTTCATCCCGCCCCACCATTCTTGAAGAAAAAAACAGTGTAACCGAAAAAAACCGCAGAGGGTAAGGTTTTTTCACCGGAAACGCAAAACCCTCGCCCTCTCCGGCCATCAAGCGATTACGCCAGTGGCCAGTGTTGCGCTGGCCACTGGCCAGCGGGTGTGTTAATCTATATCGCTAAGAAGGAGAAACATCATGCTGCGATTGGGCGTGAATATCGACCATGTGGCCACGCTGCGGCAGGCGCGGCGGACAACGTACCCGAGTCTGTTGGAGGCGGCGGCGCTCTGCGAAAAGGCGGGTGCGCACGGCATCACCATCCATCTGCGTGAGGACCGGCGCCACATTCAGGACGCGGACGTCTATGCGCTGCGCGAGTCGCTGACGACCCGCATGAACCTTGAGATGGCGAACAACCCCGACATTGTGGCGGTGGCGTTGGACGTGAAGCCGGACGAGGTGTGTATGGTGCCGGAGCGGCGCGAGGAGCTGACCACCGAGGGCGGCCTGGATGTGGCGGGCCAGCGGAAAGAGCTGGCTCCCGTGGTGGCGGAACTGCGCAAGGCAGGTATCAGCGTGAGCATGTTCATCGATCCCGATTTGCGTCAGGTTGAGGCCTCGGCCGAGATCGGCGCGCCGTACATTGAGCTGCATACCGGGACGTATGCCGGACAGACATGCCCGGAACGCGAAGAGGAGCTGGAGCGCCTGATCGCGGCCGCCCGGCGTGCGCACGAGGTCGGGCTAAAGGTGAATGCGGGGCACGGCCTGAGTATCGAGAACGTTGGGCCGATTCTGGGGCTCCCGCATCTTGACACGCTCAACATTGGCCACAGCATCGTCTGCCACGCGCTTTTCGTGGGGCTGGAGCGGGCCGTGCGGGAGATGCTGGGGAAAATGCGTATCCTCAAGGAGTGAACCATGTCGCTGCAGCGCGGCACATACGGGATTGAATACGATGACCGTCAGGGCTCGCCGTTACGCAAGTCCTGGTGGGTGTTCGCGCTGATTCCGGTGGCTGGGCTGTTCTTCCTGCTGTTCCGGGGATGTGGCGGCGGGGATCCCCGGGAAGCGGAGGGCGACGACGGGTTTTTCGGGCAGGTGCGGTACCGTATACCCGGGGTGGAGGCGCAGCGCGAACGGCCTTCGCTGTTGAAGCACTTTCTTAATCTCCGGCGGCAGCCGGAATCGTCTGGCACCGCGAAAAAGGGGGAGGTTGCTGCCGCCCAGGGCAAGAGTCCCGACGGGTTGCCTCTGGAGTCCCAACCGCTTTCCGCCGTCAAGGTGCGGTCGCAAGAGGTCAGGAAGCTGCTCGAACAGGCGGCGGAGCGCGAAGAGCAGGACGACCTTGTCGGCACGCGCCTTCTCCTGTCGCAAGTGCTGCTACGGCGCGACGCGGATGATGTGCGCGCGTTTGTGGAGCGCAAGACCGGAACCGTCAACACCACGCTGATTTTTGCCAACCGGCCCGCGCCCGAGAAAATCAAGCACCGCGTTGTTGCCGGCGATCTGATCAGCAAGATCGCCAAGAAGTACGGGAACACGCAGGACTTCATCCTGAAAGCAAACGGGATCGACAGGCCGGAACGGCTGCGCCTCGGTCGTGAGATCTGGGTTCTGGACCATCCACGGTTCGAGCTGACGGTTGCGCTTAAAGAGGCATGCGCCACGCTCACGTTGAACGGCCAGTTCTTCAAAAAGTATCCGCTCGGGATCAGTCAGCCGGAGCGCGTTCCCGCCGGTACCTACGCCATCCGGGCCAAGGTGATCCGCGCTTCGGCGCCTGGGTCGGGAGGCGGGGGCACGTGCCGGATCTCCCTTGAGGCCACGGGCGCGACGCCACAAGTCAGGGGGCTTGGCCTCTACGGCGCATGGAACGGGGCGTTGTCGGATCGCGGGCTGGAGGCCGGGCGCGTCTGTTTCCGGAACGCCGATATCGAGGAACTCTGCACGCTTCTGCCGAACGGCGCGGCGGTGAACATCGCGGAGTAGGCAACCCTGGGTGATCTGACTCGCCCCGGATCGAGTCGGGGCGCGAGGTCAGGCGGTCGGGAGGCCCCACTCCTTGAGTTTGGATTCGATGAACGCGACGCTCTGATCGTGTGTGGCGCGGGCACCGAGCGTGGCGGGGAGGACCGGGCCGCAGGCGAAGCGGATCGGCTTGTTGGGGTCGACCGTGCCGAAGTCCTTGAACCACTTGCCGGTTTGGAGGAAATCGGTCTTCACCGCCAGCGGCACGACGGGCACGCCGGCGCGCTCAGCCAGCTTTGAACCCAGCGAGTTGAACTTCTTGCTGTCAAAGACCGCTTGACGCGTGCCCTGTGGGAAGAGCAAAACCGAGTGCCCCTCGGCCAGCCTCTGTGCGCCGACCTCCAGCACGGTTTTCAGGTCTTCGCGCGCGTTTTTGCGCGTTATCGGAATGCAGCCGATGTGCAGAGCGGCCTTGCCGACCAGCGGGATTTCCGTGAGGCTCTTTTTGAGCACGATCGCGATTTTGCCGAACGAGAGCAGCGTGGTCGGAAAGACCATGGTTTCCAGCGTGCTCATGTGGTTAGAGACGTACACGACTGGCCCGTCATGTGCGGCGCGCCGTTCGAAGCCCTCGAAGGTAACAATCCCGCCGAGCCGTTCGGCGAAGCGTACCGAGGCCATGCAGATCCGCCCCCACTCCTCGTAGTCCAAGACACGGAAGAGGTGTCTCACTGTGCAACGGACCGCAATGCCGATAATGGTGAAGGCGTAGAGGAAGGAAGAGAGCGCACGGATCCGGATCGGGTTCTGCTGACGCCACTCGGAGACAGTGGCGTAACGTCCGGTGGTGCGTAGGGCTTCCTGAAACGCGGTATGTGATGCCATGGTGCGGGACACTATACCAAAAACTTTGGGGCGCGGGGACGGAAAAACCGCAGTTGTGCGGGCCCGGCTTTTTGGGTATACTTTCCCCCGAATAATGGGGATTGAAAGCGGTCTGAAAAGACCGGTGGACGGTGAAGGAGGGGACATGATTCCTCAATGGGTAATTGAGAAAAAACGGGATGGCGGAACGCTTGAAGAGGCGGATATCCGCGATTTCATAGAGGGGTTCACGCGCGGGTCGGTGCCGGACTACCAGATGTCGGCTCTGGCTATGGCCATCCTATTCCGGGGGATGAACGCTGCGGAAACGGCGGTGTTGACCGACGCGATGATGCGTTCGGGCGACCTCGTGTCCTTTGAGGGATGGCCCCGTCCCACGGCGGACAAGCACTCGACCGGCGGTATCGGAGACAAGCTCTCCCTCATGATCGCGCCGCTGGCGGCTTCGGCGGGGCTGGCGGTTCCGATGATCGCCGGGCGCGGCCTGGGGATCACCGGCGGCACACTGGACAAGTTGGAGAGCATTCCGGGATATAACACATGCCTTTCGGTGGAGGCCTTCAAGCAGGTGATTGCGGAGGTCGGGTGCGCGATCATCGGGCAGACCGACCGTTTGGCCCCCGCCGACAAAAAGCTCTACGCGCTGCGCGACGTCACCGGTACGGTGCCCAGCATCCCACTGATCACCGCCAGCATCATGTCCAAAAAATTGGCTGCGGGTGCCGAGACTCTGGTCTTCGACGTCAAATGCGGTCCCGCGGCCTTTATGCGCACACGGGAGGACGCGCACGCGCTGGCCGAAGGCCTGCTCGCCGTGGGCCGGGCGTTGGGGCGGCGGACCGCAGCGCTCATTACGGATATGGCGCAGCCGCTCGGGCGCACCGTGGGCAACGCCGTGGAGGTGGCCGAGGCGCTGGAGACGTTGAAGGGCGGCGGGCCGTCGGATACGCGCGAACTGACGATCGAACTCACCGCTCAGATGACTCTGCTGGCCGGGGTGTACGCGGATCCGACGGAGGCGCGGCGCGAACTTGCGGCGCGGCTCGACGACGGCCGTGCCCTGGAGTGTTTCTGCCGTATGGTGCGCGCGCAGGGCGGCGACGCGCGTGTGGCGGACGATCCGGGTCGTCTGCCGCAGCCCGGCGCGGTACGGGAGATTCCCGCGCCGCAGGACGGGATCGTGGCCACCGTGGATGCCGAAAAGCTGGGCCGGGTGGTGCTGCGGCTCGGCGGCGGACGTACGGTCACGACGGACGAGATCGATCCCGCGGCCGGGATCGACCGTCTGGTCCAGACCGGCGAACGGGTGGAAAAAGGCCAGCCGATCATGCGGCTACTTGCAAAAAATGCCGCGTGCTTCGATCCGTTGGCGGCGGAGGCCGTGGCTGCCGTGCGCATCACGGACGAACCGGTGGCGGAACGTCGCTTGATTCTTGAGAGCCTTTGACGGGTCGAACCCGTCGGATCTGTCCGACAGGGGCATTACCATGAAAAAAGAAAAACACCCTCCTGTTTCCAAGCCCGTGCGCGACCTGCTGGTGAAGAGCGCGCGCGAGGCGGCGGCGAACGCGCACTGTCCCTATTCGGAGTATCCCGTGGGCGCGGCGATCCTCACGCTGGACGGTCAGATCTACACGGGGTGCAACGTGGAGAACGTCTCGTATGGGCTCAGCAACTGCGCGGAGCGGACCGCACTTTTCAAAGCGGTCAGCGCGGGATGCCGTGCCTTCGCGGCCGTGGCGGTGGTTGGCGGCACGGCACGCCCCGCCTCGCCCTGCGGGGCATGCCGTCAGGTGCTGGCGGAGTTCTGCGTGCCGGAAACCCCGGTTTTTTTTGCGCGGCTCAAGGGCGGCAAGGTCGCGTCGGCCACACTGGGGGAGTTATTGCCGCAGGCGTTCGCGTGACGGGATCATTTGCTCCAGCATTTGAATTGGCTGTCGCGCTTGTAGTTGCCGCCGCCGCATCCGCCTGAGCCTGACGATGCGCCCCCGCAACCGCCGCCGCATCCGCCTGAGCCTGACGATGCGCCCCCGCAACCGCCCGATCTGCTGTTACTAAGGACGGATAAACCGCCGCCAGTATGCCCTTCTCCGCCTCCGGTGTTTCCACCGCTGAACAGGCTTTGGAGTGCCGAGCCGGAGGATACACCGATATTCGCCAGAATATTCTCGGCGGCGGCGTAGGCACGGGTAACGGTTTCGGCGATCACCTCTTCCACTCTTTCGGCATCAGACGCAGCCACATTGTCTTTCGCCTCATTGATGAGCTGGCCAATGTAAGTGCTGGGATTCTGGACGAGTTGCTGGCACCACTCGATCAACCCGTCCAGACTGGACAGGCCGAGATCGTTCAGTAATGCTTCCGCGTTTACCGCGAACTGGAGAGTCGCACCCGCCCCGACGCCTGCCGTGGCACCGGGGCCGACTTTGAAAGATATCTTGTCGTCAAACCCGGTGGTGACCAGGGTGGCGGCACCTTTCGCAACGGTCTGGCCATTATCCAGATCGGTTCCGCCGAAATCGTTAGCCCCCGCGTTGCTGTAAGCGGTTCCTGTCGAGGAATCGCTACCGGCGTCCGCACGGGCCAGCGTCTGGGATCCGGCGAAGGCGTGGAGAAGGAGAACGGACGACAGGTTAACAACCAACGCGAGTGCGGTCAGACGGCGCAACCAAAACGTGGAAAGAAAAAGGTGTGTTTTTCCCATATACATGGCTTACCGCCTTTCCTTTTTTTTTGCATCCGCCGCTTTCCATTCCGGATCCCCGCCTTTGGAAAGCGACTCGATATCGGCGAGGAATTTTTTGGCCTGTTCTGCGGTCTCGCCGGAACCGGACGAGGCGGTTGTGAGCAGGCGTACGCCGCGTTCGAAGTCGGTTTTGCTGATGACCAGCAAACGCCCCAGATTGTATTGGGCTTCCGGCCACTCCGGTTTCTCTTTGAGCAGCCCGTTGAAGACGCGCTCGGCTTGCGGGAAAAGCCCGGCCTGAAGATACTCGCACGCCAAGTGGAGGCGGGCGTCCGGCGAACCGTCCGTGGTATTGACGAGCGATTGCCAGAGTTTGTCCTGCGCTTCGGGTTTGCTGTCCGCCTTGTCGTAGAGGCGTGCTGTCAGCAGCAGAGTCTGCCGCTGGTTCTTCGGGTTGAGTTTGAGACTGGTGGCCAGGTGTTTTGCCGCCAACTTCAAGTTACCTGCCTGAATCAACAGGCTGGCGAGATTGTTGAGCGCAAGCCCCTGCCGGGGATCGGTCTTGACCGCCTGTTCGAAGGTCTGCAGCGCCTCTTGCGTCTTGCCTTGCTTGAGGAGGGCAACGCCAAGGTTGTTGATGGCCAGGGCATGTTTGGGGTCAGCGGCGACCGCCCGACGGAATAACGTTTCCGCGTCGGAGGCCTTGTTCTGCAACATGAGGAGGTTGCCTGCGTTGTTGGCCGCTACCGAGGCGACCGTGCGTCCGACGGGTTCTTTGACCGCCTCGGCTTTTTCCAGCGCGTTACGGAAAGCGGCGAGCGCCTCGTTGTGGCGGTTCGCCTTCAGAAGAGCCAACCCCGCATCGTAATCGTTCATGGCGTCTTTGGCCGCCTCAGGCGTATTGCCTTTAGTGCCAGCATCCGGCGCGCCGCAGAGGCGGGGTGCGCAGAAGGCCGTAAGCAGCACGGCACACAACCAAGGGACACAGGGTTTCATTTTCCACCTCACCTCTTTTCCTCCCGCTAATGATGCATGGCGTCATGATATTGTTTCGACACGGCCGCATCCGCTTCGCGGTCTTTGCGGCGCATATCCAAGTTTTTCTGGGCGTCGGTCTCGCGCAGTGTCGCGGCCTCGCCCGCAGCGATGAACATGCTGGCGACGGAGCGGCTGAACACGACCACGGCCACCACCACGGCGGCAGCGATCAGCACGGCCAAAATGACATACTCCATATTGACGCCGCCGGCTCGCCGGCTGTCATGTCGGACAAGGTAGGGTGTGTTTGTGTCCATAGCGTCACTCCTCTTACCGGAAGGCGTTCAGTTTTGGGGGAGCCTGCGAGGAGGAGCCGGCTCCGCCAAACGAGCCGCCCGAGCCGCCTGAGATCGGTGGTGGCAGCATCGGTTTCTGCTCTGTGCCTTGCTT
>JALHET010000513.1 GCA_022839525.1 Lentisphaerota bacterium | reverse complement strand
AAGCGGACGTCCGCCGCCAACACCTGCATTACGGATATTGTCGGGCACGAGTCTCAACCAGATATCCTCGCCGCCAGACTTGTCATAATTGAACCCGATAGCCCGTTTGCCTGTGCCGAGCTGAACCCATCGGACATTTGTGATGGGAGGACCGGATAATTGTTGCAGCGCGGAGGCGGCGGGGGCGCTGTCACTGAGGTACGTGTCAAAAATGACGCACCCCCACCCTTTGCCGGGAATCGCGGATGATCCCGGTGAGGGGAAAAGCGTAACCGGCATCCATCCATTTGCGGCAATGTGGGAGGGTGCAAGTGTTGTCCACGGATTACCGGACATCCGCACGTTTGGCGGGTATTCCGAGCCGTCTCCGAAAGCTGTACCCGCTGTCCGGCGCAAGCCGTCCCCGGCTGATCCGTTCATGTATTCGAAAAACGTCTGGTTGACCCAGCTTGCCTCAAAACCGGTTGTGGCCGCAGCATAGCCGATCCGCCAGCGGCCACCGGCGGCTTCCTTGACGCTAGGGAACTCCGCGCTTCCCGTTGCGGAACGGCAGATGCCCCACACGGCAACCGTACGCCTCGCGTCCAAGGACGCCTTCCAGTTCGCGGTCAGCCATGCGTTGGAGACTTCGGCGTAATAATAGCCGGGGGTTGAAGGATCACCGTTTATTGGTTCACGCGATTCACAAATCATACCGGGGTGATTAGTACACCAGTTTTCGATCAGCGCCCTTCCCGCTGTCGTATACGGCGCATACACGGCAAGATGGGTTCCGAAATCGCCGTGCGAGGCGGTGACGCATACCGCACCCGCATTGCGCATGCCAAGGTAATTCTCATAAGTGCAATATCCTAGATTCAGGTCGGCATCGCCCGTCTCGTCCTTGTACCAGACGACGTTAGTGAACCCCTGATGCTTGATCTCATCCTCGAAATAGACTCCATCAACAAACCCAAGGTTATTCTCGGCGTTCGTATTGTTCATCGTACACAACGGTGCCCAGATCGCGGCGAAATTACCGCCGCCGGGGGCGTAGGAGGCGGGCGGGATGACGGTGAGGCGGACGCTGTCGCCGGTGAGCGTCTGCCCGTTCCTGATCGCGGAATACGTCAGCGACACCGTGCCGGTCGCGACCCCGTCCACCCAGACATGCGCCGGCGGCGTCTCTCCCTGCGACACGTCCCACTCCACGGGCAACGTGAGGGCGGCGGCGCCCGGTGCCGTGTTCGTCCAGACCCTGACCTGACCGCATCCCGCGGACTGCGCCAGCCGGACCGAACCGGCGAAATTGGCGACATCGCCGGACAACCTGACGGGGTAGCGCATCCCCGCGCCTTCCGCCAGC
>JALHET010000088.1 GCA_022839525.1 Lentisphaerota bacterium | reverse complement strand
GCCGACATTCCCGAATCCCCGCCCGGAGGAGTGGCTGTCTGTACCGGGTCGTCCAAGGGATGGAGCAAAACGGGGACGGGCACGTTTATTTTTCTGGGGGACGTGTCTCTGCAGGGGAGCGGTTTGGCCATCACATCCCTGAACGGATATCCGGCTCTCATCGTGCTCAGCGCGAGCGACGTGCATATCAATGCGGGGACGGTCATCCATGGCGCGGTGATCATGCCGCTCGCAAGCATCAAGATCAACGGCCACGCGGAGATTTACGGGCCGCTCCTGATTGGGCAGGGCATGACCGGGAACGGCACGGCGGATCTGTACGCCGAGGGCGGGCAGGGGTTCGCCCTCCCGCCCGACGAGACGGTGACGGACAATGTGGTGATTACCGCATGGCACTGAAGAATCAGGAATTAGGGGTTGGGGATGGCATACGAAAAGATTCCTGAAAAAGATGCCGTGTTGTTGATCCGTGCGATCGGGCTGCTGATCAGCCAGGTGGGCGTTTACGGCCCCTCGCACAAAGTGACCCAGAGCGCCGCGCGCAGCGTCTATGCGGAGTTGGAACAAGTGATCGCGGCTCACGGGCCGGTGGAGATTGCGCGGAATGAGAAAGAGGTGCTGGTCAACGGGTCAAACAAAGGCATTGGCGCGGTGGCAGGCAAGAACTTGGCGGACCGCATGGCGCTGCACAAGGTCGGGGGGCTCGTTTTTCTGTCGCCTCTGGATTTTAACGAGTTTTTGACGTGCGTGACTCTGCTCGGTTCCCAGCCTTTCGCGTTAGCTCAGGACGGTGGTTTCGAGGGTGCGGTGAAGAAGGCGAAGCTGCGGAGCGTTCAGGTGGTGACGGTGGCCTTTCAGCGTGTTTCGGGGGACGATCCGGCCGGGCAACTGCCGCCCGAGCCCATAGGGCAGGCGCTTTCCCCCGCGCCCCCTCGCCGGTCGCTGCCGGTTGCCGGAGGGGTAGGCGTGTTGGATCTTTCGGCGGCCTTGGGATCCGAGGAGGACGCCGGGGGGCGGCCAAGCAAGACCGGCCCGGGGGAGGCGCAGAAACGCCGGGTCGCGTCTCTGGCCTCGCTGTTGCGTGATACCGCCGCTTTGCTGGAGCGCAATGAGGGGCGGGATGCCAACATGCAGCATCAGGAGGTCGTTGCCGCGCTGGAGCAGATCCGCAATGTGCTGGCTGCGATGACGGTTGACTCGGAACAGCATATCACGGCGTTGGCGAATCAGGTGAATGATGACCGGCAGACGATTGCCAGTATCGAGTCTGCCGCGAGGCGGCGGGGCATCGGGCTGAAACTCACGCGCGGCGAGCTGGTGCAGCGGTATGCGGAACTCAACCAGGAGATCATCCAGCCGCTGACCGTCTCGACCGGTGTGATTGGGATGCTCAGGTCGGAACGCTCGGGGACGTTGACCCCCTCTCAGCGCGAGCTTTTGAAAATGGCGGAAGAGGGCGTGACCCGCGTCAACCAGCTTGTCGCGTACATGAGCCGCATCTCGGGTTTGCCCGACACCTATAAGCCTGACGCGCACATCATCGCGGACTCGTACAGGCAATAAAAACCATGAAAAATATGAACCGCGGCCTATTGTTTCCGAAAAGCGCTCACATCACAGTCATGCTGGCTTGCGGCCTCATACAGATTGCCGCCTATTATTTTGCCGGGTCTTTAGCCGCCCCGGGGAAACATCTCGCGATCCCCCAGCCCGACACGCTTTTATATTGCCAGTCGGCGCGGCAGGTGGCGGAAGGGATGCCGTTTGTCTACACGCCGGGCGACAAGTCCTCAACCGGGAGCACCACGCACCTGTATCCCTTCGTGTTGGGCGCTCTCTATAAAGCCGGGGCGACGGGCGACGCGCTGGTCACGGCCGGGTTTGTCCTGAACGCGGTTTTCTATCTGATCTTTCTTGCGAATTGGGGGGTCATTGTCGGATGCCTCGTCACGTCGCCTCGGGTACGTCTCGCGGCCTGCGCGTTGCTTGTGTTGAGCGGGCACCCCGCATACGGCGCGCTGTCCCAATCGGACGTTGGGTTCTTCATGGCGGTCAGTTCGGGGATTTTCATGGCGCTGCTGACGGGGCGGGCGAGGTGGTTTGCGGCTCTGCTGATCGTGTCGCCGTGGTGCCGGCCCGAAGGCGCGATCCTCGCGGTGTTTTTTGCGGTGGCGATGGCGGTCAGGCAGTGGGTGTTGCGGCAGAGGGTGACGCGCGTGGAGTGGTTGACGGTGTTCGGGGCGGTGTTTTCCGCGGCGGCGGTGTTCGGCTTCAACTTCTGGCTGACAGGGCAGGCGCAGTTTCAGTCGGTGCTTTACAAAGGGTATTTCAAGCGGTACGGCTTTTTCCCGGCTCTTCAGTTTACGCTGGGGGATGCGGCGCGGATGGGCAAGGAGCTTTTTCTGGGGGTTCCGGGAACGTTGCCGCGCGAAATATTTTTCCTGCCGGTGTTGGGTGCGCTGTTTGCGTGGGTCGGCGTGATGGTGCGCCCTTGGCGGCGGGAGGACGTGTGGAAAGAGGTGTGGTGGCTGTTGGCGTGCGCGGCGAGTGTGGGCGTGGTGGCGTCAAGCGGGTGGCAAAACACGAACATGGACCGTTATTTGGCTTGGCTCTTGCCGGTGTGGCTGGTTTACACGGCTGGGGGCTCGGTGTGGGTGGGACGAAAATTCCCGCACGCCGCCTGTCGGCTGTTCCCCGTTTTGGCGGTTGCGGCGTTTCAGGTTCTGGGCGCGGTCTGGCTGGTGGCGACCTATTATGCGAATTGTCTGATATTCCAGCAGAGTTACGATTTTGCCAAGGAGGCGCACGCCTTGCTCCCGGAAGGCGCGCGGGTGGGCGGGAGATCGTGCAATCTCGCTTACGCGATGCCCGGCCGCCGTTTCGTCCACTTGTCCGGCCTTTATTCTCCGGATCTGATGACGCCCGATCTTGTGGTGAATCTGGAACGCCTGAAACGGCAGCCCTCCTTACGGTTCGACTACTGGGAGCTTGCGTCGGCGCAGACGGTTTTTGCCGGGGCAAAGATTGACAGTTTGTGCGGCCCGGCGGTGACGGTGGGTGCGGATGAGGCGCAGTTCCGCCGCGCGTCTTGGGAGGTTCTGGACCGGTCGCTTTTCCCCGTGGCTGACGGGCTGGCGGGGCTGACGAACGGGTGGCGGCAGGTAGAGTGTCTTGACGTGGGCTATCCCGGGGATGAGAAGCGGTGCGCCTATGAGACGGGTAGCCGTTTTCACGGAACGGAATATGAGCCGTTCGCGCTGGCCGAGACGAACCGGCTGTTTGATGTCGGCCGCGCGGTGGTGGGGTGGGAGAGCATGACCCTGCGCCTGACGCCGTACCGGCCGTTGCGGGTGGTGCTGCGCACGGCGGCGAAAGTTGAAACAGATGTCCGTACGGGGAGCCGGAGCAAGCGGCAGACGTTCACGTTCGTTTCGCCCCTGAAGGTGCGGATCCATGTGGACGGGCTGGAGGCCGGTGTGTTCGGGCTGCCGCTGCCGGAACCGTCCGCCACGCCGGCGTTTAGCGAAGTGTCGTTCACCCTGCCTGCGGAGAGTGTTCGCCGGGAAGTGATCCGGCTGACGGTTTACGGCGACCATGCCTCCTTCGGGTATTGGTTCTACCAGCCCGAGTGACGGACGTTTCGGGATGGCGCGCGACCTCCGGGCGCGCAACTTCTTAACGTGAGAGTTGAACGTTGAGCGTCCAAACGTTCAATGCGCAACACTCACCTTTTAACGTTCAAGCAACCCGTAACCGGCACCCGATCCGCAATTACCTAAATTTGGCCTCTCCGTTCGTTTGCATCCGCGCCCGGAGCGGCCCACCTTGCGCAGCGCGCCGTTTCAGTCAAGAGACAAAACAAAACAGACATCCCGGATCGGGATGTCTGTTTTGTTTGGCGGTGCGCGTCACGCACCGTGGCTACGGGAACGATCAGGTTCCTGTGGCGGCTGCTCCGGGTTCAGGCAACTTGTGGTCGCTCACCGAGGCGACGTTCGGGCAGGTCGGGCGGGCGTCGGCGGCAGGCATCGCATAAGTAGAGGTGCCGTAAGGGCAGACCGGCGCGACCTTGATGTATTTGTCCGATCCGAAGATGTCCGAAGCGGCGGGAGAGGCAATGCCAGCCAACCGGGCCTGCTCGATCGCGCCCTCAATCTGCTTGAGGTTGGCGATACAGGCGTTCTTCTGGGACTCTTTGCGGGACTTCATGAAGTTCGGTATGGCGATAGCGGCCAAGATGCCGATAATCGCGACCACGATCATGATTTCAACGAGTGTGAAACCCTTGCGGTTCATTTTCATTGTACTATTCCTTATTTCGTGTTGCTTTCACTGACAACCGGCACCTTGTCGGTTTGTTTGAAAGAACTAAAGCATACCGTATGCCAAAAGGGAGAACTTGGGATTAGAAGGGTCAGAACGGGAGAAAAGAGCGGAAGGAACAGAAGTTGCGCGCGGTTTTCTCAAAAATGACAGGCGGTTTTTCAAAAACGAAAAACAGGTTAACCCCGGGAAGAAGGGGCGGGATCCTCGTCCGAGAGCTTCCGGTAGAGGGTGGCAAGGCTGACTTGGAGGGTTTGAGCGGCTTTTTCCTTGTCGCCGTTTGTTGAGGAGAGGATCTGTTCAAGATACTCTTTCTCCTTGAGCTTCAGGAAACCTTTGAGCGAGGTGTTGCTTCCGGAGGGTGCGGCTGAACCGGACGGCTGGCTGTTTTTGGTTTCGGTCGCGCGGCTGACGACGCGCGGAGGGAGCAGTTCGGGTGTGATGACCGTGTCCTGAAGGAAGGTGACGGCGTGTTTGACGGCGTTTTCCAACTCCCGGACATTGCCCGGCCACTTGTAGGCCACCAGGAGGTCGGCGGCCTCTTGCGAGAGGGTGGGCGACACCTTGAAACCGGCGGTTTCGTTGCGGATGAAATGGCGGGCGAGCGGAAGGATGTCTTCCGGGCGCTCCCGGAGCGGCGGGATGTCAAGGGTGATGACGGCAAAACGGTAGTAGAGGTCGGCACGGAAGCCGCCCTGGACCACAAGTTGCTCGAGGTTGGTGTTGCTGGCGGCGATGACGCGCACGTCAATGGGGATGTTCTTGGTGCCGCCCACGCGGCGGATCTCTTTTTCCTGCAGCACGCGCAGCAGCTTGCCCTGGAGCACGAGGGGGAGGGAGGCGATCTCGTCGAGGAAGAGTGTGCCGTTGTTCGCGGTTTCGAAAAGCCCCTCTTTGTCGACGTGGGCGCCGGTGAAGGCGCCTTTGACATGGCCGAACAGTTCGGATTCGAGCAGGGGTTCGGGGAGTGCGGCGCAGTTGACCGCCACCCAGGGTTTTTCTTTACGCGGGCTGGTGTTGTGGATCGTGCGCGCGATGACCTCTTTGCCGGTGCCGCTTTCGCCGTTGATCAGCACCGTGGCGACGGTGGGCGCCACGCGTTGGATCATTTCGCAGATCTGGATCATGGCGCTGTTGGAGGCGATGAGGTTTTCAAACTGGTAACGCAGGGGCGCGTTGGGGTCGGTCGAGACAACGGCAGTGTTGCTTTTGATGTGCTCTTCTGCGCGGCGCACTGTGGCGAGCATTTCATCGACTTTGAAAGGCTTGGTGAGATAGTCGAAGGCGCCGCTCTTCATGGCGTCGATGGCGGTTTCAACCGAGGCGTAAGCCGTCAGCAGGATGATGGGCATGGACGGGTAAATGTTTTTAATCGCATGGAACAGTGCCATGCCGTCCATGGGGGACATGCGCAGGTCGGTGATGACCAGATCGAAGGTGTCTTTTTTGACAAGCTCGAGTGCCTCAAGTCCGTCCTTGGCGGTGGCGGTTTCGTAGCCATTGGCCCTAAGGAGGCTTTGAAGCAACATTAAAATGCGCGTCTCATCATCAACAATCAGAATTTTAGTCATAACGCAACGCTTCCACCCGAGTCACTAGAAAGTGAACGACATTATAGGTGAAAGCGGCGCGGAACACAACCCCCGCGTTTTTTGGCATTCCGTCGCTTTTTCAACCGCTGACGACGGAGCCGAGCATGAAGATGGGGAGGAACATGGCGATGGCGATGCCGCCGATCACCACGCCAAGAAAAACCATGAGGAAGGGTTCCATCAGCGAGGTGAGGGTGGCGAGGGTGGTTTCCACCTCGTCGTCATAGGTGTCGGCGACGCTTTCGAGCATTTCATCGATGCGCCCGCTTTTCTCGCCGGCGGCGATCATGCGGACCATCAGCAGGGGCAGGCTGGGCTTGCCCTCCAGCGAGGAGCTGAGGGTGTTGCCCTGTTCGATTCCGGAGCGGGCGGAAAGGATCGCCCCCTCGATGACTTTGTTGCCCATGGATTTTGCGACGACCTGCATCGCGTCGAGGATCGGCACGCCGCTGGTGAGCATCTGCGCGAAGAGGCGGCAGAAACGGGCGACGGAGACCTTTTGCATGAGGGTGCCGAAGACCGGCATCTTGAGCATGAAAGTGTCGAATGTGTAACGCCCCTGCGGTGTCGACAGCCATTTGCGGAACCCGAAGACGACGACCACTAGGCCGCCGATGATGAAATACCACTGGGATCTGACGAACGTGCTGATGTTGACCAGAAGTTGGGTTGGGACGGGGAGTTCCTTACCGAAGCCCGAGAACATTTCGGCAAAAACCGGCACGACAAAGGTGACAAGCCCGGCTGCGATGAGGAGCGCCAGTGACATGATGACGGCGGGGTAAGTCATGGCCGACTTGACTTTGCGGATCAGGCGGGCCGAGGAGTCCAACATCATGGCGAGGCGTTTGAGCACGACGGCGAACTGGCCGCTCTTCTCGCCTGCGGAGACCATATTGACGTACATGTCGTCGAAGATCTTCGGGAAGTGGCGCAGGCCGTCGGAAAAGGGCGAACCGCTCTCGATGCTCTCCCGCAAGGTTCTCAGGACGACACGGAAACCCGGGTGTGTGCACTGCTCCTCCAGCGTGGAGATGGAAACAAGGATCGACATGCCGGCGTTCAGCATGCTGGCGGTCTGCCGGGTAAAGGGGATCAGCTCCTTTTTCTTGATCTGGTTGATGCCGCTGACGCGGATTTGGGGTACTTTGACGTCTGACATGAGGGGCTCCCGTGTTTATTCGCCGCCGGTGACTTCGATGGCGGCGTGGAGTGAGGTGACGCCGCTCTTGACCTTCAACAGGCCCGCGTCTTTGAGTGTGACCATGCCCTCGCGGACTGCGATAGCGCGGAGCGCCGGGGAGTCTGCTCCCTTGCCGATCGCGGCGCGGATCGCGTCCGAGATCGGCAGAACCTCCATGATGGCGCCGCGGCCTTTGTAGCCGATCCCGTTGCATTTGAGGCAGCTGCCGGGTTCAAAGACGGTCGCGCCCTCGAAGAGCACGTGGCCGGCGCTGAAGCCGCGGAATGTGCCGGCGTTGACCTTGCCGGTGAGGGCCTTGAGAATCTGGGCATACGACCAGTTGGCTACGGCCGCGTCGAGCGTCCAGTCCTCCGACCACTTGAACTGGGGCACGACGATGTCGGTCCCCTCGACGCGGCCGTCGTCGGCTACGTTGATGGCGCCCTTGTGATTTGGCGCAGTCTTGCCGCTCGGCGCGTAGCTCTGGATGTGTTCTCGCGCATGCGTGACCCGGGCGGTGCCGCCCGTCGT
>JALHET010000512.1 GCA_022839525.1 Lentisphaerota bacterium | reverse complement strand
ACGGGGATTTTTCGCTGTCCGTCCAGCGCGCTATATCAATTTCTGTGATTCTTTTTGCTTCTGTTATATGGAAGTGGTCGCAGTTTGCGTTGATTCCGGCTTGCAGGAGCGCTGTCCGGACGGTTTCCTTGTCCCAGTTGAACAGCGGATTTTCCGGATCGGCAAAAAAGGCGTTTTCTGCGTCCTGGATTTCGGCGCGGAGCGGATTGTCCTTGCCCAACAGGCTCGATAGCCGCATTCCGCGCGAGGGGATGCGCGCCGAACAGACCGCGACTGCATTGTCGGCAGCCCAGGGTTTGCACGAGTCGAAAAACGCACGTATTCCTTCAGTCGTCGCTGCCGCATCTCTGCACAGGATCCGGTCGAAACGGACGCCTTCGAATAGTTCTGTTTCTTTGGCTGTATCCTGGCCGCCGGGCGGCATTCCTCCGGGAACAACGTGCAGAAGCGGCCGGTCGAGGGAATCGAGGCTTTCGGCGTAGCGTTCCAGCATGTCTTTTCCCCGGGGATGTGCGCACAAGCCTGTCGTCAGTCCTTCCGGCGCCTGGCGTATGGCTTCCCACAACAAAAGCCCGTCATCGGCGCGGCAAACCAGAACCCGGTGGTGGCGAGCTGTCCTGCTTTGGTCGAAAAGAACGGTTCTTAATTCCAGAAGCGCTTTGGTTTTTCCGGAGTCCAGACGGCGGGTCCACTCGTCTCGCCCGCGGTTTCCAGGACTGAACGTCANNNAATTTCACCGCGGGGTGCAGAAAACAGTTTCTTTTTTCCTTCCATGCCAAAGTAGAATTTGTCATACGCGGCGGCAGCAGGTGCGCGTGAATCCGTGCCGGTGCTCGCCTGAACGGCGCCTTCCGCGCCACTGCTGCCCGCGCCACTGCTGCCCGCCAAACCGGCGCGATGCGTTCCATCGCCCGCGGTGCCGCCCGCCACATTGCCGCCCGCGGAGGATTCGAAGTTGTCCATGTCGTCACTGATCGCCGCTATCTGAAGTTCCCTGCGGTTGAGCACTTCCGGCCTGATGCGTCCTTCATAGCCCTGTTCCGACGGAATATAGAAAAGCCGGCCGACCAGTTCGTCCGGAAGGTACTGCTGGGCGACCCAGTGGTCGCGGTACGAATGCGGGTAGGCGTAGCCCTGTCCGTGGCCGAATCCTTCGGCGTCGCGGTTTCCGTCCCTGAGGTGGTTCGGCACTTCGGTATCTTCTTTTTCCACCGAAGCGAGCGCGTCGAAAAACGCCATCGCGGAGTTGGATTTCGGGCAGGTCGCAAGATAGAGTGCTGCATGGGTAAGGTGGAACCGCCCCTCGGGGAGACCGACGCGGTCGAAGGCGCGCGCGCAGCTTTCCACGACGGTTATTGCGTTCGGATCGGCGAGCCCGGTGTCCTCGCAGGCGGAAATCAACATGCGCCGGAATATGAATCCGGGATCCTCTCCGGCGGCTATCATGCGCGCGAGCCAGTACAGCGCCGCATCAGGATCGCGCCCCCGCAGCGATTTTATGAACGCGCTGATAACGTCGTAGTGGTAGTCGCCGTCCCGGTCGTACAAAACGACCTTCTGCTGGATGCTTTCCTCGGCGGTTTTCAAATCGATGTGTATCGCCGTACCGTCCGCAGGGGGCCAAAAAGGCACCGACGATTCGACGGCGAGCTCGAGGGCGTTAAGAATGCTTCTGGCGTCTCCGGATGCAGTCGAAACAAGGTGATCCAGGGCAGCGCTTTCAAGGGTGACATTCCAACGGCCATAGCCGCGCTCACGATCGGCGAGGGCTGCATTGGCGACTTCGCGAAGATCGTTTTCCGTCAACTGTTTCAGCTGGAACACCCGGCTTCGGCTCACCAGCGCCTTGTTCACTTCAAAAAAGGGATTTTCCGTGGTTGCGCCGATCAGGATAATGGTGCCGTTTTCTACCCAGGGGAGGAGGGCATCCTGCTGGGCGCGGTTCCACCGGTGGACTTCGTCGACAAAGAGGATGGTGCGGCGGTCGTAGAGCTTTCGCTGGTCATCGGCGGCTGCGATGGAGTCGCGAATCTGCTGCACTCCGGCGAGCACCGCGTTCAAGGTGACAAAATTGCTTTTGGTAT
>JALHET010000511.1 GCA_022839525.1 Lentisphaerota bacterium | reverse complement strand
TTCGAAGATGGCGTCGGCCATCAGCGCGCACCGCTGGTCGTTCCCGGTTTCTTTTGTGGACTGGAGCCCGAGGCGGCCGAGGCCGAAGAGGGTCAGCAGGCCGAGGCCGATGGCGAGCATAGCGAGAGCAGTCTCGATCAGGGTGAAGGCGCGATTACGACCACTCAGTGGTCGCAATGGAGAGGGTAAAGAGGAGATGGTTCTCATGGAGTCACCTCCGGTTTAATGATCGTCACGGTTCCTGTTGCGAGGTCGATGCGCAGATAGCGTAACAACGGCTCGGAGGTGTTGTTGCCGCGGTGGAAGCGTTCCTGCGAGTAGACCATGATATGGTGCGCGTGTTTATCGTCGGGGGCGCTGAACACGCTGCCATCCGGACGGAAGAAGAAGAGCCACATGTCACTGCCGGAATCGGGGGAGATTGGGGCTGTTTCTTGTGCATAGGCGAGCCGCACATGGCCGGAAAGGCGCTGGTGAGGGGTGGCGGGAGTGAAGAGGTCATCTGCTGGGCCTGCCCAAATGTCTCCCGAATTGAGCATGTTGCTGAGCACTGCTTCAACTGAGATGGTGTCGTTGGTCGGTTGACACAAAAAAGTTTGGAAGCCGGTAACAACGCGGGTTTGGTTGGTTACTTCGCTGCCGTAGACGAAGGCGACGTAGGCGCGGCGAGTGACGGCGAGGGTACGGGCCTGCTGGAGTCCGGCTTCGACGATGCGTGTGGCACCGGTGAGGGCGTGCGCCGTGCCCCAAGAACCGTACGCCCCCACGAGGACGGCAAGGCCGATGCCGATGACGGTCAGCACGGCGATCAGTTCGAAAAGGGTGAAGGCTTTGTTGCGACCACGCAGAGGTCGCAATGGGGAGTGTAAAAGGGAGAGTTTTTTAACGCAGAGACGCAGAGACGCGGAGCGTTGCGGCGCCGAATGTCGAAGGCCGCTTGTCGCGAGTCGAGAGTTCATCATGGCCGCACTCCCGCGCTGTAGATGTAGTTGGTGCTCTGGTTGCCGTTGGGGCCGAAGGAAAAGGCGAAGGCGATGGTGTTGGAGACGCTGACCGCATACGCCGGCGTGCCGGTGCCTTCAGTTGTGACCGTGTGCGTGAACGTGGATCGCGGGTTGAGTCCCATGATCAGGATGTACTCGCGGCCCCAGGGGTCGGGATACCCCACGCTTTCGGGGTCGCCCTCGTTAGCGAGGTCAAGGAAGTGGATACCTTTTGGGTTGAGCGGGTTCGCCTTGAAGGTTTCGCCGGATTTTTCTCCCACGCGGCGGAAGGCTTGGTAGGCCCAGTTCTCGTCTAGGTATTTCGGTTCTGTTCCGGTGTTGACGGTCACCCTGAAATCGGTGTTCTGGTCTTAAAGTCGTCGCGGAGCTTGACGGTGTCTTCCGTGTTGCCCGCCTCCAGCTGGCCCGGCCAGAAACCGTATTCGGTCTTGTAGCGGATGGCGGCTTGGGCAAGCGCCGTGGCCCCGACCTGCGCCTTTTTTCTCAGGGCAGCGGCATGCACGGTCTTGATGGTGGGCAGGACGATGGCGAGCAGAATGGCGAGCACGCCGGTCACAACGATGAGTTCGAGGACGGTGAAGGCGCGGGGAGAAGTTCTAAAGTTCGGGAGTGCTAAAGTCCTGAAGGTGGCATGACCCGGTGCGTGTCTCACACGAAGGCACGAAGACCACGAAAATGTTATTCGGGTGAGGATTTTTAACACGGAGGCGCGGAGGCGCGGAGACGCGGAACGTTGCGCCACCGGGCATCGGGCGTTGCACGTTGGGCGTTGAGCGTTAGGATGTGTGGTGCTGCGCATGTTAAAACGGTCTATTTCAGGTCGAAGGAATCCCAGGAGCCGAAAATCACGTCGCCGGCGGTTTCGGTTTGCCCCGAGCTTTTGTTGGAGGTGCGCGTGGCGGGGATGACGGTCCACACCGCGACGCCGGCGATGACGTTGGTGGTGGTCGTCGTGCCTTTCGCGTCGTCATCGGTCGGAACCAAGATCTGCCGGTCACCGTCCGTGTCGAAAAGGACTTTGTAGGCGCGGGTGGTGCCCTCGTTTTTTGGATCGCTGGGCTTGAAAGGGTTGACCGGGGCGCCGGTAACGGGCGAGAAGCGCGAGAACTCGATGAAGGGGATGGCTTCGCGGTTGAGTTTGCGGTAGGTGTCGTTTTCAAAATAGCCCTGCAGAGCTTTGGCGATGTCCTTGTCGATCACGAAGCCGAGATCTCTGCCGCTGGTGATTTTGACCGTAGCCACGTCGTTGCTGGGCCAGGCGTGGTAGTGGGCGTGATATTGCTTAAAGGCGGAC
>JALHET010000510.1 GCA_022839525.1 Lentisphaerota bacterium | reverse complement strand
TATCAAAGAAATGGTGGTGCTGGCACTTGTTTCCAGTGCCGTGAGTGGGTTTGCTGCCAACAGGATCGGGGAGGATGTCGTTCATGCCCCGACCATCGGCAAAAACGAGCAGCTCCCCCCGGGAATTGCGTCGGCGCAAGGGTCGACCAGGCTGCTCTTCAAAGTTGGTTTCGATGGCACGGCCAAGGCTGACTTCGCCGGGGGCATGGCCGAGCCGCTCAAACTCACGCGGAACCTCAAGTTTGTTCCGGGGGTGAAGGGACAAGCGCTCGAAATGTTGTCTGGAAAAAATTCGGCGCTCGGCTACGCTGTTGAGGGAAATCTCGTGCCCGAGCGCGGCGCGGTCTCGTTCTGGTACAAACCGAATAAAACCTTGTATGACCGATCGGATGCGCAAAGCTACCGTTGTTTCATCTGCACAGAGCCGCGAAAACCGCGTTGCGGCAGCGGGGAGCTTTGGTTCTGGCGCTATGGCTCCCAGCTACGGGCGGATGTATCCGATGATGACGACTCCTATGTCGTCAGCAACGCGAGATTGTCCGAAGAATGGAACCATCTCGTTTTCAACTGGAGTGAGCTGGGAGCGTCGATCTTTCTCAACGGCAAGGAAATCACGCGGAACACGCGCAATGCATCGAGCCTCTTCAAGGCCGCACAGCGGAAGTTCCCTCTTCCCGCCGTTCGCGACGGCGGCTCGCTGAGTTTCTCGACCCGTTGCCTGCCGACAACGTTCTTCGTCGGCGGGAAAGGGGGCTCGCAGTTCATGGACGGCGCCATGGACGAGCTTGAGATCTGGTCCGCGCCGCTGACGGCGGAAGAGATCAACGCTCGAATCGCCGCAAGCGGCATTCCGCTGCCGAAAAAAGCGGTGCCTGTTGGAAAGCGTTTCGAAAAGGACGGCGCCAACCCCTATGTTGCCGAGCCGTTCGGGAAGGGCGGCGAGATACCTGATCTCGATCTTATCGAGACCGTGAAGTTCGACGCGATCCCGACTGACACGAACCGTTTCATATCTCGCGGCGAGGTTCGCGTCGGCGAACTCAACGGTATTAAATACCTCGAAGCGGGACGCAAGGCAGAAGACCGTTGGGCGTACCGGTTCATCCTACCGGATGATGACGCGCCGATCTACGTCTTCGACGTTGACTATCCAGACGACACGAAACGCACGATGGACGTCGTGGTGCAGGGCTCGCAGGAAACACGCTGGGATGGCACCAAGGGTGCCGACTACATCCTGCAGATGGGCATCGCCTGTGGTGACGAGTATCCAAATACGGGCAAGATCCTGACTGATCGCTATATCTACTGGCGGCGCGCAGCGATTTCCGAGATCCGTCTCTACCGTGTCAAAAGTGGAAGGTTGCCGCAAGCGGACATTAAGGAACCGCCCGCCAACGACGACGGTTGGCGTCGCACGTTCGCCCACTACTTCGAGGATGTCTCGGTTGGCTACAACTTCGCGGTTGACGGAGACGGCGGCGATGAGAAGTCGATCGGCCCGATGCTCGACCGCTTGATCGCCACAATGAAATTCACCGGTCAGAACGTCTTCTGTTATCCCGGTTGCTGGTACGGCGGTCTCATGGGCGAGGTGGCCGTCCTGGCGGCCCTGCACCACCGGAAGAAAACCGGCAGGGGGCAGTTCATCGAGATGTCCCAGACGGAGAATCTCATGAGAGCCATGAGCTGGGTGTGGCCCTTCCAGCAGGCGACGCAGAAAGGCGTCGAGCCGTCGGGAAACCGCGCGATCTGCACGATCACGTCCACGGCCGAGGCGATGTAGCGCTTGAGCGACAGCGGCGAGATGGCCAGTCCGGCCATGGCCACCAGGGTCTCCAGGCGCATGACGCCTCCCTCCCGGGTCTTAAAGGGCTTGCCGTCCCTGCCATTCATGGTGCCGAATCCCAGGAAAATCATGGGGGTATCTTCCTTCACAATACCGGACTTTTTAGCCACCCTGAACACCTGCTCAAAGTGCATTCCCTGG
>JALHET010000509.1 GCA_022839525.1 Lentisphaerota bacterium | reverse complement strand
GAGCGCAGCCAGGCTTTCGCGAGCTTTCTCGATCCGCTCGTCCAGAGACGCTACCGCCGTCCGCAAACTGTTCGTACTGGTCACCGAATCGGCAACGCCACGATTGATCTCCTCGGTGCCGCGGGACAGTTCATCCAGCCCGTTGATGATTTCGTCCATTGCCGCGGCGACCAGAGCAGATTCCTTGTCGATCGAGGCAAACGCGGAAACAGCCTTCGCATTCCCGTCGGATGCAGTCCTGATGTCGCTGATTGTCGCTTTTACCGTATCGGTGACCGCTTTTACGCTTTTGCTGGTTTGTTCGGACAGCTTGCGGATTTCGTCCGCAACAACGGCAAATCCCTGTCCGTAGGTTCCGGCATGAGCCGCTTCGATCGCCGCATTCATGGCAAGAAGGTTCGTTTGCGAGGCGACCGAACTGATAACCTTCACGATATCGAGAATCGCCCCGGTGGAAGATTCCACTTTTTTCATAGAAGTTGCCGAAGCTCCAACGACGTCCCTGCCTTCACCGGTACTTTTTGAAAGGGCTTGAACCGAAGCGCGCCTGTCACGCGTCACGTTGGCAATATTCAGAATCGAAGCCGTCATCTGTTCAACGGCTGCTGATGTTTCGTTTATAACACTGCTTTGGTCCTCGGCGCTGGAGCGCACCATGCGGGAATTGTCGCCGATACCGTCGAGTTCGTGCCCCAGTTCCGCACTGTCGGAAAGAACTTGTTTCATGGCAGTTCCTGCAGACACCGCACTGCCGGATGCGCGCGAGGCCAGGGCGACAGTCCTGGCTGCCGATTCCTTGAGGGTTTCGCCGCGGGAAAGGGCATCGGCCGAGGCGGACATTGCGCCCCGCAGAATGCCGAGCTGCCGGTCTGACCGCCTGCTTTCATCGCGCGCCAGAGTGTTGAATCTTCGTGTGCGGCGGAACACAACGTACAGACAGCTCGAGGCGACGCCAGTGAGGACAAGCACGACAAGCACATCGTCGTACTGCGGAGTGCCCCCCGTTCGCTGCGCATGGGGAATACCGCGCAGAACCAGATTCGCAAGGAGTGCCGCCGCAGTTATGCCGACAACCGGGAACCCCTGCCAGGAGTAGTACCCGATCAAAAGCGTCACGCCGATCGCGAACAGGTTCATAAAACCGATCATGTAGAATTCCAGGTACCCCTGGGTAACCGGATTCAAAAAGACCATAAGACTGAGCAGGACCGAAAGCAGATAACTGGAGGCAAGGCTCGAAAAACGGGCTTTTCCGTACAGAACGAGCACGGCAAGGACCGCAAAAATCACGCCTGCACCGCCGACAAAAACCCGGTGCATGCCGGAGCTCCGGAGTATCGGAACCAATACAAGCGCAAG
>JALHET010000508.1 GCA_022839525.1 Lentisphaerota bacterium | reverse complement strand
GGATCAAGCGAAGGCGACGGTGGCGGCTCCGCATGAAATCTGGAAAGACCCGAAGACGGGGCGCAAGAAGTACATCCGTTTCGTCAAGGGCAGCGGCGGCAACATAGTCGTCAATGTCGTGGATCACAAGGGCAGGCATATCTATAGCTGGCACACGAACGAGCGCAGCCTGAACCATTGGAGAAAAGGGACGCTGGTCTACGTCAGGTAAAAAAATGGCGGGCCCCCTTTCAAGGTCCCGCCTGAAGGTTAGACTCGCGCCCCCTTCCATGGACACGGGGGACTGTGCCGCCCCCCCCCAGCAACATCCGGTCGCAGCCTGGCACGGCTACCGGATCGCCCCTTACGGGTAGTCGGAGACTTTCCCGTAGCAGTGTTAAGATAGCATTTATCCGGCCTTTGTGTCAACCGCTGATTTTGACAGCGGGGGAGGTTTTTGTTTTACCGTATGGCCATAGCTATGGACGTGATCGTAACAGGGACAGAGGAACTGCTCGCCGCATTAGACAAGTTGCCTGCGACAGCCCGGGCTGCGGCCGTACGCGGAATCACGCGAGCCACTACGCTCGTGTGGCGCGAATCGGTGAAGAACGCGCCGAGATCGCCGACGGCGGCGCAGAAGGCCAGATTCACGCGCAAGACGCGCCGCGACACATCGGCAAGACGAAAGGCAACGGCGCACACACGCGCGAAACCGGGCGGTCTGGAACGCTCAATTTCGATGGACGTGAACGCATCCGCAATCGCGGGTGCGGTGTTCGTGGCTCGGAACGCGGAGGCCGGAAAGTACGCCAAGCGTATCCACGATGAAAAGGGGGCTTCGTGGCAGAACAGAGGCCCGGGAACAATCGCCAAGGGTCCGCGAGCAGACGAACTGTTCATCTCCCGTGCGCTTGAAGATAACCGCCCGAAGATCGACGCGATCATGGCGGAAGAAATGCGGAAGGTGGACCTATGATTGACCCGGCATCATTCGAGACGGCATGGACAGAGGCGGAGCGGCGCGCGTTCGAGGTGCTTATTGCAGCCGCAGGCGGCACTGAAAACCGCGACGCATTTCTCGGGCGCAACCCCGGCATCCTGAACGCCTGGCATTTTACGAGCCTCGACGTGACCAACATCGGCGAGAGCGTGCTGCTCGCCCGCGACCTCCCGTCCCTCGGCATCCCCTACTACGCCGAGTGCGCGTACCTGAACCGCGACCGCTGCCAGGAGTGGGCGATGCGCGTGATCGCCGGACTGCCGCTGGTGCAGGATGAAATGTCGAACATCGCCTTGTTCCGGATCAACGGGATCGGCGGGATCGACCATATCACCGTGGACGTGCCGAACGAGAAGCAGCCGGTTGACGTGTGGGGCCTGCGCTTGACGTTCGATCTCGTGTTCGCTACCGGCGGCAAGCAGAACGCCGTCACGGCCACGGCTTGACGGCGCGGCCATAGGAAAGGAGAAAACCTATGACCACAACCCCAACTTTTTTCAGTCCCACCGACGCAATCGACATCAACACGCTGCTGGGGCTCGGCGAAACCGACCCGAAGTGGGTCATCCAGACCGCCGGACCCAGCACACAGAAAGACCGCGCGTCCGGGCTCGGCGCCGACGGCGATGAGGTCGCGAAAGAAGAATACAACAAGCGCAAGTCCGTCTCGCTGACCTACAAATGCTTTTCGGCGACAGGTTCCCTGTCGCTCCCCTCCGCAGGCACTATTTCAGGCGGCTACCACATCGACAGCGTCGCTCTGGCCTATTCGCCGACCGACTGGCCGACGCTGACCGTGAC
>JALHET010000087.1 GCA_022839525.1 Lentisphaerota bacterium | reverse complement strand
TGACTTGCAAGGTTAAATGCACGGTGGAGGCGGAAGAGCGGTGCGATGATTTTCATGCGGCGTGTTCCTCGAAGTAGAGTTCGACCTTCTCCTCTGCGGAGAGTCCGTCGAGGATTTTGCGCGGGAGCGCGTTGATCCAGTCCTCGATCCTCTGGATCTGCGTCCGTGTGAACGTTGAGATGTCCGCGCCCTTGGGGATAAAGCGGCGGACGATGCGGTTGGCGTTCTCGTTCGAACCGCGCCCGGAGGCGCGGTATGGATGGGCGCAGAAGACCCCGCAGCGCCGCCCGGCGTGTCTGGCGGACTTTTCGATGGCGGCAAAGTCCAGGAACTCGCAGCCGTTGTCGCAGGTGATGGTTTTCAGGCCGTTGAAGAAGTCGCGGCGGGAGCGCTCGAGCCTGTCGAGTTCGCGGGCCACGGCCTCTTGGGTTCTGGCGGGCAGCTTGCGGATGATCTGGCGGCGTGTCATGCGCTCCGTCAGGACCAGAAGGCATACCGGTGAGGTTCCTGTCCCGCCGGCGACGGTATCCATCTCCCAGTGCCCGTACTCGCTCCTGTCTCCGGCCCCCGGCGGGCGTTCCGTGATGGGTCTGCCCCTGGCGTTGGTGTAGGCCATGCGCGTGCCGGATTTTTTGCGCCGCTTCCCCGCCGGCTTGTAGGGCAGCCGCTCCCGGGTCTTCTGGCCTCCTTGTTGTCGGTTACATCAAGAAAACCAGAATCCGGCCCGTGGGGCACTCCTTTTTTAGAGCCGGCCGCCCCTAGGGGCGCTCCGTCAGCCCTCCCGGAAAGCCCTCCGGGCTCTCCGGGTCCCGGGGCTTCCCCGCCCCTTTTACCGCCTTTGTCCCTTTTCCCAAAAGCGTGCATTTCATTTTGCACTTCACCACCGGACAGGGGCATCCCTTTTTTTGTTACGCGTACGGTAGTGTTTGTATATACTCGTGACATGAAATCCGCATTGTTATTTCCTTTCATCCTCCTGTTGGGTCTGATCATCGGAGGCTGGGCGCCCAACGAGGAGTTGCGTGCGGTGAAACGTGAGGTCGCCGAACTCAAGAAGCGTCTGGACGAACGCGGCAAAGAATCGCGCATAGACCTGTTTACGCGCATGGTGCAGATACCCGACCGCGCAAAAACGGTACCCCCCAGACCCAGCCCCGCCGCCACTAACACGCCGTCCACTCTTCCGCCGGCGGGGACACCCGCAGCCTCCGGCACGCCTCCCCTTCCCGCCACCAACTCACACGCCTTGACGTCACGACCCCCGGCGACGCCCGAAGATCTGCGCGCCCGCATCGACGAGGCCAAGGAACTTTGGAAAACACGCGTCGAGATCGCCCGCGCCCAGTGGCTCGGACGCCTCAATCTCTCCCCGGAGGGGACCGCACTC
Organism: Lentisphaerota bacterium; assembly: GCA_022839525.1. The sequence continues at coordinate 12,952 of JALHET010000087.1, read as the reverse complement.
TTCGACGACACCATCAATACGATGAACGAGAACCTTTACGCCTCCATGCAGGGGCTTGCCGACCGCCTGGCCTCGGGCGAGACGCTCACCCCCGAAACCGGCACGCGGGTATTTAACGAGATCTCCGACGTGCTCGTCCAGTCATACGACAGTCTCGGTTCTCTCGTGCCCGAAGCCCAGCGGGGCGAGGTCTCGCACCTCGAACTCACCGACTTCATTGACCCGGCCGTCGCCGAACCCCTCATCGCCGTGCAGGACAAACTCCAGAACCTTCCCCAACCCGGACGGCGGCAAAACCCGAGGTTCCCCCGATGAACGGCCTGCGCCAGATGTGGCGGGTCGCCTGTTACGAATGGTTTGACGCGCTACGCAGCCGCCGCGCGCTGGTGGTGCTGCTGCTCTACATGGCCACCGCACTCTGCAACATGCACTGGTCGATCAATCTCCTTCACAAACTGGAAAGCGAATTGGCCACTGCCCTGCAACTGCCCCAATCGGAAAGCACGGGTGTGGTTTCCACCGCGCTCTGGAAATCCAAACCCTTCCAGCGAATCATGCGGCAAATGACACAGAATGACGCCGTCCTGAGGGACATCACGGGCAAGCATCCGGTCGAGCTCATCTACGCCTGGTTCGCCTTTTTCTATACGCCTCTCCTGGTCGTGCTGGTGGCGGGCAACCGCATTGCGGAGGATCTCGGCTCCGGCGCCGTGCGTTACGTGATTTTCCGGATATCCCGCTCCAGCTGGACGCTCGGCAAGTTTCTCGGCCAGACGCTGATGATCGGCTTCGCGCTGTTCCTGAGCGGCGCCGGCGCTTATGCGGTGGCCAAATACCGGCTGGCGGGATCGGCTCCCCCCGACCTTTTTGAGAATATGCTTCAATGGTCCGGGCGCGCCTGGATCTTCTCGATCCCTTACCTCGGCCTGGCCATGGGGCTTTCGCATCTCACACGGTCGGCCAGCAAAGCGACCGTCATGGGCATCATCGCCATCACCTTCTGCTTCGTCGCCACGATCCTGCTGCGCCACTTCTCCGCCGACACCGGCTGGCGCGCCTATCTCCCCCACTTCGGCATGTTGCTGCCGGGCGCGCACAAGATGTGCCTGTGGCGCAGCACACCCGCGCCACTGGCAACCGGCTCCGCTTACCTGCTCACCCTCGGGTTCTGTTACCTGCTCACCGGATACGCCTTTTTCAGAAAACGCGATGTCTGACATGAATCCTGCGATTGAAACAACAGGGCTGGTCAAACGCTACGGCACGCGCCGGGCCTTGGACGGACTGACGCTCGCCGTGCCGCGTTTCGCCGTGCTCGGCCTCATCGGCCCCAACGGCGCGGGCAAGACCACCTGGATGATGTCAGTCGCCGGTTTTCTCCATATCGAATCGGGGCAGATCAACCTGCTCGGCAAAGGGCCGTTCGCCCCTGATGTCCACAGTGGCCGGATCACCATCTTGCCGCAAGATTCCGAACTCCCTCCGGAAAGCCGTCCCCTGGAGCTGCTCACCCACTATGGGCTCCTCCAAGGGCTCACGCGGCAAGAGGCTGCCCGGTCCGCAGCCGCCATGCTCGGCGAGGTCCATCTCGGAGACCGCCTCAATGCGCCCATCCGCTCACTCTCGCACGGCATGCGGAAGCGCGTGATGATCGCCCAGTGTTTCCTCGGCTATCCAGAGGTCGTCCTGCTCGACGAGCCGCTCAGCGGACTCGACCCGCGCGAGGTCGCCCATATGCGCGCTTTCCTGACCAAGCGCCGCGGACACCAGACCCTCGTGATCAGCTCGCACAACCTCCATGACATCGAAGTGCTGTGCGACCATGTGGCGTTCATCGAAAAAGGGCGGGCCGTCCGCCTCGCCACCCTCGAAGCGCTTCTCGGAAAAGCCAGCACGCTCGTGTATGTCCTGACCGCGGAACCGGCCGATTATGCCCTGCTGACCGCTGCGGTGCCGGACGCCTCCCTCGCATTCGACACCGCGTCATCCAGCCTGATTTGCAGGTACGACCCCCACCGCGCCTCGCCCGGGGAGATCAACAACCGGCTGCTCCCCGCCCTTCTTCCCCAATGTGGCGTCATAACCATCACGCGCGGCGCCAGCCTTGAAACCGAATACCTCAAAAACCTTTAACCCCCCCATCCCCCATGCCAACGCCCCTCCACATCCCGCACAACACCGGCGCGATCGGCCGCATATGCGTGGGGCTCGACTGTGCCCTCCACCTGATCCGGCCGCTGGGTTTCCACCTCTCGAACCAGCACCTGCAACGGGCGGGGCTGGATTACTGGGAGCATCTGCGGCTCACCGTCCACGATTCGTGGAGCGGTTTTCTCGCGGACGTCAAACCGCCGCGGCTCTTCTTTCTCAGCACGCGGGGCGAGCGCTCGCTCTACGGGTGCGCCTTTCAGCCGGACGACGCGCTGGTCTTCGGGAGCGAAGGCAGCGGCTTGCCCAAAGATTTCTACCCCCGCTACAGCGACCGCCTTGTTCAGATCCCCATGCCGGGCGAACACGCCCGCAGCATCAACCTCGCGAACGCGGTCTCCATCGCCGCCTACGAGGCCTACCGCCAGCTCACCCTTCCGCGCTGACCTCAATCACCCGCGTCTCGGGCTCGTCAGCCAAGGAAAACCGCACATGGATCGCCTCCGGCGGAATCAGGTTCCCGGCGCGCTCCGGCCACTCGACGGCCACCACCGCGCCGGTCTCCAGATGTTCGGGATAGCCGATGGTCAACAGGTCGTCCGGGCCGCTCAACCGGTATAAATCCATGTGAACCAGTTTAAACGCGGGCGTCTGATACTCGGTGGACAGTGTGAATGTCGGACTCGTCACCGGCCGGCGCAACCCCAGCGCAAAACCGAGCCCCTGCACAAACGTGGTTTTCCCCGAACCGAGATCGCCGTGCAGCGCGATCACCGTGCCGGGCTTCAGCAGCCGGGCGACTTCCGCGGCCACCCGCCACGTCTCTTCAACCGACCGTGCCGTGTGCGTTGTTGTCACCTGTCCAACCACCCGACCACCTCGTCGACGAACCGGTCCATATACTCTTCCGCAAAGGCCGAGGCATGCGGCAGACGCACCAGCCCCGGCAGGTTCTTCGCCAGCGGGGAAGACGCGGTCAGCGGCTCCTGCGCGAACACGTCCAGACACGCGCCGCGCAACGCGCCGGTCTTGAGCGCCTTGGCCAGCGCCGCCTCATCGATGCAATTACCGCGCCCCACGTTGTAGACGACCGCATGCCGCGGCAAACGCGCCAGCCGTGCCGCATCGATCAGGTTGTCGGTGCCCGTGTCGGACGGCAACACCAGAATGAGATGATCCGCCTCCGGCAAGACCTCGTCCAGCCGCTCCAGCGTAACCTGCGCGTCGGCCTTGTCAAACCACCGCGGGCGGCGCGTCTGCGGGGTCCGCCGGACCCCTGTCACCCGCACCCCGAACGGCTTGAGAAACCGGCCGACGGTTTTACCGATGTGGCCGAACCCCACGATCACCGCATGGCTGCCGCGCAACAGCCGCATGGTGCCATAGAGCCGCTCGCGCGGCCACAGCTCGCCCCGGAGCTGACACCGGTACGCCTCTGTAATGCCGCGGTTGAAGGCCAGCATCAGCCCCAGCACGGTCTCGGCCATCAACGGCCCATGGAACGTGCCCTGGCGCACCTCGACCTGCGGCGGCGGGGTGAGCGGGAAAAAGTCGCGGCCTGCCGCCGACGAAAGGACACAGCGCAGCAACGGCGCGCGCGCGAACCACTCCTGCCGGAACGCCCACGTCACCGCCACCTGAACATTCGGCAACATCCGGACAAACGCGCGCGCGCTGCGGCACCACGTCACCTTGGCCTTCGGGCACGCCGCGCGCAGCCGCGCGATGTGCCGCGCCTTGATGCGGAAATACGGCACCGTGCTCTCCTGAAAAACAACGATGGATTCGATTTTCATGGCTCCTTCTTCATCAGCGTGGCGCCCCGGTTATACGTCTGGGGCGGCTGCTCCCTGCCCGACCCAACGCCTTGCGTCATCAGCGCCTTGAGCTCTTCGAGGTGCCGGGCGTACACGTCTCTGGGCAGGCAGGCGTGCTTCTTGCAGAGCGACGCGGCCATGCCGACCACTTCGCCCATCATGCCGCCCGTGCGCATCACACGCACGGTTCCCAACGCGACGTGCGTCACGCTGATGTTGCGCCCCGCCATGAACAGGTTGTCGATGTTCCGGGAATAAAGACAGCGGTACGGAATCGGATACGGGTGGATGGTTGTGTGCTTCGCGATCGACTTGAACTCCGATCCCGGAAAGTTGGCCGTGTTCTTGGGGTCGGGATAGTGCAGGTCGATCGACCACGTCGTGCTGGCCGTGGCATCGGGATAAACAACGCGGTTCACGAGATCCTGCTCTTTCAGGACGAGGTCGCCCATCAACCGGCGCGACTCGCGCTTGCCCGCCACGTACGCCACCCATTCCAAACGCCGGGCCGCGTAATCCGCCTTGTGCGCCGAACGGTTCTTGAGAAACGACCAGTTGGAGAAAACCACCAGCATCCCGTAGTCGCGCACGCGTTCAAAATCGTTGACCTGATGCAGGCTCATTCCCGTCTCCCACGTCCACTCGCCCATTTTCACGCGCTCGCAGTTCGCGTCGTTGAACGGCAAACCCCACGCGATGTCGGGGAACGCGACCGGCCCGCCGGTTTCGCGCGAATACCACTGCACCGACGAGCCCATGGTCTGGTTGTCGGCTTTGTCCGGAGCGGTAGATTCACCCGTCTCGTCCCGGCTCTCGCGACCATAGCGGTACTCCGCGCCCGCCAGCACACCGATCACCCCGTCACCCGTGCAGTCCGCCACCAGCGGGGCGGCGAAGCGCGTCTCCCGGCCAGTCACAATGTCCCGCCCGAGCACGGCGGTGATTTTCGCGCCCTCCTTCTCGACGCCCAGCGCGCGGGTGTTGAGATAGAGCAGGATGTTTTTCTCGGACTTGACCGCCTCGATTTTACGCGCGTCCTCGTAAACCTCACCGGGCTGCGCGTTGCCGCCGCGGGCCGGGGCGATCTCACTCACCACGTCGCCCAGTTTCGGGTACGGGGGCACATGGATCCATCCGCCCAGATGAACCCGCACCTCGGAACTGTTGTTGCCGCCCAGCACGGGCCGATCCTGAATCAGCGCCACCTTCAGCCCGAGCCGCGCGGCGGAGATCGCCATTGAGGTGGTGACCGGCCCGGAGCTCCTCTCGGGCTCCACGCGCCGGCGGCGTGACCGCCCCCATCTGACGGCGGAAGGTCTCCAGTTTGGCGACCTCGTTCTCAGGTTTGAATGCGGCATCCGAGGTCAGAATCAGCGCGTCGCACCGCCCGTTGAAGCCGGTCAAGTCATGCAGCGCCAACCGCGCCTTACCCTTTTCAAGCGCCACTGTTCCCGCCTCTTGCCACTCCCAATCCGCGCCCCCGGCACCAAGCACGTTGGCCACCGGCGCACCGTTCACGAACACCTGAAATCGACCCGGCGCCTCCTTCCGGCTCCAGGGTGCCGCCCAGTTGCGGGTCCGGGCGAGCACCCGGTAGTCTCCCGCCTCAGGAACCTCAATCACCGCAACGGCGTCCCGCACCGGCTGCCCCAACCCGTGCGCCATCAGAAAAGGCGACCCCATCTGATCCATGAACTGCTGATCCACAACCCAGCCGCCCCTGTCCGGAAACGACTCGGCCTCCACCAGTACCGTGGCCGCCTGCAATGCGCCCGCACAAACTGCGGAAACCGTTTCAAGCATTATCCGTCTCGACAACATGCCCGCCCCTTTTTTTATCCTTTAACCACTGACGTTTATACCATATCCGCCCCTGACCGGAAACAGTGAAAAACGGGCCGTGAGCTAATCGGTTGACTGAAAAAAGTGTCCATGGACAGTGCTTTTAGCGGTTGCGCCTCAAAACATGACGCGATATTCTGTACGTGGTTTATCGGAGAAAAGTGCTCGGCATGAACGATCCAAAGTACAAGGCATTGGCAGAGACGCTCGAGAAAAACATCTTGGACGGCAAGTATGGTGTCGGGAATCCGTTGCCGAGCATGCGGGGGTTAATTGGCAGGTTTGGAGTTTCGAAGACGACTGTACAACGCGCGCTTGACGAACTGTTCGCACAAGGACTTATTTCCCGCAAACAGGGGTGCGGCACTTTTGTTACAAGTCTCGCGACGACACGGAAGATCGGATTGATCGTGCCCGACCATGGACGCTCGGAGTTCTTTCCTGCAATCGCCAAGGAAATCTCGCGCCTTGCCCAGAAGGAGGAATACACGCTGCTTTTCGGCGAAGTCGGGGCGTCAACAGATGAGGAGCGCGTCTGGCAGGTCGAGCAGCTCGCGCGTGACTTTATTGTGCAACGGGTCTCGGGAGTCATCTTTCAGCCGATCGACTATGTCAAGGACAGCGTGACAATCAATCGTAAAGTGCTGGCGCGATTCGACAGTGCCCGCATCCCCGTCGTTCTCTGTGATTATGACTTTGTGGAAGCGCCTGACAGAAGTCAATATGATGTTGTCGGCATCAATAATGCCGAAGCGGGAGCGCTCATGGCACGGCATTTGATCGAGGCGGGGGCGCGCAAAGTCCATTTTCATCTTAAACCGTATGCGCCGGAAAGTCACAGGGGCTATATCCGGGGCGCGATTCATGCTTGCCGGGATATGGGAGGCAAGGTATCGGATTCACATCTTCTGGTCTCTGATCCGGACGATGTCGCGGCGCTGAAGCGCCATCTGCGGAAGAGCCGTCCGGATGCTTTTGTTTGCGGACATGATGCGTCGGCCGCAAAACTGAAGAAGTCCCTCTGGAAACTCGGTTTAGCGGTGCCGCAGGATTTGCTGTTGGCCGGTCTCAACGACCTCCAGATCGCGCCGCTCCTGATGCCTCCGCTGACAACGGTTCATTTGCCGTGCGAGGCGATCGCTGAAACGGCGTTTTCACGTCTTCAGTCCCGCATAGCTAATCCGGCGTTGCCGCCGGTGGAAATGTATCTTCCGGTCAGACTGGTTATTCGAGATTCGACAAAAAGGCCGGTTGAGAGTAAGGGGAAAAGGAAATGAAAGTGCGCACACGGTTTGTTAGATGGATGATGTTTTTTGTGGTTGCTTGTGTCGCGCAAAGTGCCTGCGCGTATATAGCGGTCACGAACACCGATGCTGTATTGACGTTTGACGCGAAAGGGTTCGTGACATCGATCCGCGAGCGCGCGACAGCGCGCGAGTTGCTCATGAAGCCGGGGCCGATGCTGGCCGCGAAGCTTGCGGACGGACGGCAGGTGGTCTCGGACGGGCTCAAGACGCGGGCGGACGGGCGTTTCGTTTTCACGTTGTCGCATGAGGCCGGCGCGGCCGTTTTCAAAATTTCCCCGTTCGAAGGCGGCTGGAGTTTCACCGTGGAGGAGCTTGCGATCCCGGAGGTGGAATATCTGGTTTTCTGTGATCTCAACGTGGTCTGCCAGCAGTGGGTCGGCAGGTTCGCCTCGCTGATTTCCGATCCGCGATCAGGGGTCTCTTTGCGGCCTTACGACCTTTCGCTCAGCGCGGGATTTAGCGGGCGGCGCATTCACATCGCCGCTGCGTCCAAGGCGGATGCCGCCGGCAAGCGTTTCGGGCTTGTCGGCGTCCCCCGCACGCGGCTTGCGCGCGCCATGCAGGCGATGACGATCGACGCGGGTGTGCCGGTATCCTTCGCGGGCGGCGCCTGGAGCCGCGACGCCGAGGAGTGCCGCGGCAGCTACCTGCAGCCGGTTCTCGAGTACGCCGCCACAGAAGACTGGATCGACCTCGCCAGACGCGGCTGTTTTTCTACGATCCATTTTCGTTACTGGATGCAGACGCTCGGCCATTACGCCGCCAAGACGAATCTGTTCCCGCGCGGCTGGACCGATCTTTTCGCCGCGGCCGACAAGATCCATGCCGCGGGCCTCCGCGCCGGCATCCACACGCTCACGGGCTGCATCGGCCCGCAAGACCCCTGGGTCGCCTCCGACCTCAACACGAACCTGCTGGCCTGGGCCACGTACACGCTGGCCTCCGAACTCGCGCCGGCGGATGTGAAAGAACTCGTGGTGAACGAGGAGCCGATTGAAATTCACGACACGGAGTTCACCTACTCCGGCAACGGCAACGCCATCCGCATCGGCACGGAAATCATCCAATACTCCGGCGTGCGCCGCACGAAGCCGTATGCCTTCACGGGGCTGACGCGCGGCGCCTTCGGCACAAAGGCTGCCGCCCACAAGGCCGGCGCCAAGGCGGCCTATCTCCAGCAGCGCTATCTCGCGTTCTACCCCGATCCCGATTCGCCGCTGGGGGACGCCCTCGCCGACCAGATCGCGCGGTTTTTCCACGGCGGCCGTTTCGACCAGATTTACCTCGACGGCGCTGAGGGGATGGGGCTTGTTAACAGGCGCGACCAAGACAAGATGATGCGGAAAATCATGTCGCGCCTGCGCGCCTCGCCCGTTGTCGAGGCCAGTAGTTGGAGTTCCCACAACTGGTGGACGCACTCCCGCGTGGGGGCGTGGGACTCTCCGTACTTCGACGCCAAGCGCTTCACCGATGACCATATCCGCTCCGTCAACTGGAGCCACGAGGCGGGGTTCCTTGTGGCGCAGATGGGGTGGTGGAGCATCCGCAACGCCTGCCCGCATTTCCGCGGCCTGTTCGCGGACGAGAACGAATATTTTTCGAGCCGCGTCGCGGGGATGGATGCGACCATGTCGGTCACCGGTCTCAACGTCAACAAAAAGCCCCTGACTTTCTACCGCTCGAACATGCTGACGGTGATGGGCTGGTATGAACGTTTCCGGCTCGCGAAAGTCTGGGCCGAAGGGGTGCGTGAGAAAATGAACGCCGATCGCGCGGAGTTCCGCCTGCGGCAGGACGCGCAAGGGCTTTGGACACTGACCCCTGTAACGACCGTCGTGCAGCGCGTCAAGGGGACGCTGCCCGGCTCGGAAGCGTGGCGCGCCGATTTCTCGAAAGCCGCCTTCGCGCCTGTCGGCGCGGACGCGCGCGTGGAGGCGTATTACGCGCCCGGCGACTTCAATGCGAAAAGCGCGCTCGTCGTGTTCGACCCCGCGTCGGAAGAGGGGCTGTCGTTTTCGAGCGCCTCCAATGTCGTGTTCCGCACCGGGCGGGCGGTCGATCCCGAACGCGGCCCGGTCCTCACGATGCATGCGGAAAACAAGGGCGCGTCTGCCAACGGCTCGTGGACGCGTGTGGAACGCGTCTTTGCGCCGCACGCCAGCCCCGGCGGCCGCCGCGCCATGGGGTTCTGGGTGAAAGGCGACGGCTCGGGCGCGGTTATGGATTTTCAGTTGATCGGGCCGCGTGAATACGGTGCCACCATATCAGACCATTTTGTGAAACTGGATTTCACCGGCTGGCGCTACATTGATTTCGTCATGCGCGAGCGCGAGGTGGAGGAGGCGCTGAAATGGCGGTGGGGCGCCCATGTTTCCGGCCTGCGCTTCCGCCGCATTCTCAATATGAACCACCTTTATTCCGTGGCGTTTCTCCTGAACGGCATACCGCAGGGGCGCGAGGTGAACATCGCGCTGTCCGAAGCGCGGATGTTCCAGGATAAACGCATCACGCTCGATAAACCTGTCCTCTCCGTCAATAACCAAACACATCTTGTGCCGTTCGCGATAAGCTCCGGTGATTTCGCTGAACTCGAATCGGGCGTGTGGCGTCACTACCGTGAGGACGGAACACTGCTGGCGGAGGCCGCCAGTGAAACGCCTCTCGCTATCGTTCCCGGCGTCAACGAGTTCCGTTTCGCCGCGGGGGAGGGCGCCGACCGCCGCGCCGAGGTCACTGTCTTCGTTAAAGGCGCGCCTTTCCCGGCGCTGCGCCCCGATCTCAACGCCGCGCAGCGGAAACTACTTTCTTACGAGGCTGCCCCGGATATCTTTTACTCGCCCCCGGCGGGCGCGGACGGCACGGCGCTCTTGAAAACGCGCCCATCCGAAAGCGCCACGCTGGAGGTCGAGATCATCGGCCCCGTGGAGCGTCCCGCGCTGACGCTCGACGCGGCCAAGACGGTCTTCCCGGTGTCCCTGCGGGAAGGCGACCGTCTCTTCTGCAGGGACGGACGTAACTGGCGCGTTATCGACGCGGACCGCAACGAGCGCGCCAAGGGAGTGCTCGCCGTCCCGCTGCCCCCGGTCTGCGGGGTTGTCAAGACGGCGCTTTCATCGGACGCGCCCGCAACTGCGGCCGCATCGCTTAAAATCGTGAAACTGTACGAAGATAACTGACAAGGAGTATGGCTATGAAAAAAGCTGTTTGGGTAGTGATTTGCGCGGGCTCGCTGTCTTTCGCAAGGGCCGCGATCACGGATGCTTACTGGGATTATTCCAACACCGGCACGACGATCACGAACGCGGCCGACTGGTTCGACACCGCCAACTGGACGGGCGGCATAGTCGCGAATTCTGCCGACTACCGGGCTGTCCTCACCAACGCGGTCGGCCCGCGCTACATCAAGATCAACGCGCCGCTCACGCTCGGCGCGATTGCCGGCACATGGAGCGGCAACAACGTTTCCGTTATCGTGAGCGATGACCCGCTCACGATCGATACCCCGGACACGAAATGGCCCATCGACGCCGGCTGTTTTTTTGCGGACATCACGACCTCAGCCTATACCGGCCCACGTCTAACTGGTTTGTATTGCGGGACGGTTTCCGCACCATCGTGGTTTGTCCTTTGTGGCGGTGAATCCCGGCACCGCCTCGACTGGTACGCGAAGAGTCCCGACCCTGTCCGCACGGGCGATTTCGACTCACCGGTGATGCATCGCGGTTCGGGCGGATGGCGCGTTTACGGGCCGAGAAGCTCCGCCGCTGTTGAGGGGACATGGCATGTGACCGCAGGCTCGCCCTACGTTTTCCGCACGGGCGCCGCGCACACGCTCGCCGCCGGCACGACCGTGACTTCGGGCGACATCTTTCCGGCGGGGACGTTCGTGAAGCGCGTCTTCTCGGACACTTCGATCGAACTGAGCGCCGCCGCGTCCGCAGGAACGGATTCGGGTGAGAAAACCCTCTCTTTCGCCGCTTTTTCACCCCGGACTGTTTACAATTTTGAAGAACTGCGCATGGCCTCTTACATCCACTTTCGGATGGCGTTCATGAAACACGCCGAGGAGGATGATTTCCGCGTGGAGGTGCAATCGCTCACCACCGCAGGGACACTTTACCAATATACTTTCTGGCCCGATGTCTCCGACGCCAGCATGAAACCCGCGCGGATCGTGATCCACGATGCTGACGGCATAAACGCGCCCCATCTCCATGTGACGCTGGGCACCTGCCACCTTGAGTTCGCTGAAACCGGGAGGGCGGGCGCCGAAAGCGGACTGCCCCGCTCGCACGTCTGTTTCAACACCGCGACGCCTTCCGCGACAGCGCGCCTCACGGTGACGAACAACATCGCGGCTTCCATCGGGAACTTCACGAACTGGACCGGGACAGTGGTCAAGGACGGCGCCGGGACGCTCGCGATCACGGCCACGAATCTCGTGGCGAAAAACACGGGCGCGCTTATCGTAGAAGAGGGGACGCTTGAACTCGCGGCAGGCTCCTGGGTGAAAACAGTCGCGGTTTCAAACGGCGCGACGCTGAAGATCTCCGGCGCGTTCACGCCTGACAATGTCATCTTGGAGCCCGGCGCGACGATCGAGGGCCCCGGGGCAATAGCCGTTCCCTCCGTAGGCTTGATTTCAGGCGTCCAATTCACGAACGGCGCGTCGGTGCGCCTGCCGGACGCGGGCGAGATCTTCCAAGCCCCGCCCGCGACCAACGTCGTGGGGAACCCGGCCTTCTGGGTGGACGCCTCGCGCGCGGACACGATCACGTTCAAGGATAACGACGGCGTGACGGTCGCGCGCATCGACGACGTGCGCGGCGCCGCCTACGGCTTCGCGACGAACGCCGTCAACTACCCCTCGCTCGTGATGGACGAGAACGGCAACCCGCACCACATCAAGTTCACGCGTTTTAAGACCGGTACGACGGATATCTCCGATTGCGATGATCTCGTCTGGGACAAGCCCATCACAAAGATCCGCGCCGTTTTCATGGTGCAGGACACGGCGGACGGCGGCGGGCAGTTCCTCGGCAAGACGGCCCGCCTCAGCGGCTCGGGTCATTACATGCGTCCGGCGGAATACGGGCACCTCTACGCGCAAAGGATCTTTCACACCTCAGACGATCAGCAGAAAGTTTTGAACGGCGCCTTCTACATCAACGGCGACCGCCGGAACCCGCTCGACGGTTATCCCTACAAAGGCGGCGGCAACACCCGCTTCCGGGACGACGGCGTAAGCGCCGTCTGGCGGACGCCGCACGTTGATTCCGCCCATCCCACGGGCGACACCGCCGCCGACTGCTTCTCCTTCAACTCTGCCGCAGTAAACCGCAGCGGCTTCCGCCGCGTTTGCGAATGCATCATCTACACGAACACGGTCACTGAAGCGGAGCGCCTCGCGATAACCGGCCACCTCATGAAAAAGTGGCTCAACTGCGAGGTCAACTATCAGCGCTCGTTTGTGACGAACAGTGTCCTTGACGCCTTGGATACGGCCACACTTCCCGGGATCGACGTCGGGGCGGGCGAAACCGCGTACGTCGGGAAGGTCACCGGCGCGCAAGGGTTTGTCAAATCAGGGGGCGGTATGTTGTTTGTGGACGATTACGCCAACCCCGGCGGCGCCCTGCGCGTGTCGGGCGGCAACATGATGCTGAAGTCGGAGGAGGTGACGGTAGATGATCTGCCCGAAGGCGCCTATTTCCATGTGGACGCGTCCAAGCTCGATTCGTTCACGACCAATATCCTGCCGTCCGGGGCGACGCGCATTTCCAAATGGGAAGACCGGCGCGGCGGCGGCTATCCGCATGCCTATCTGCAGAACGGAAG
>JALHET010000507.1 GCA_022839525.1 Lentisphaerota bacterium | reverse complement strand
CCGCGACATGTACAACGTCATCACCGGGCCGGTCGAGACCTCCGGCAACGGCGACCTGATCCTGACCGACACTGCCAACACGTGCTCCCTGACACTAACCGGTCCGATTTCGGGCCCCGGTGGCATCACGAGCTACGGCGGCGCGGAGTCTATAGCCTACCTGCTCGCATCGAACAACACCTATCAAGGGGACACTACGGTCAGCGGCGATCGCCATATCCTTTTCGCCGCCTATCCCTCGACAATCCCCGGCTGGGACAGTGGCAAACTTAACGCCCACTCCGGCGGCCTCTTCGGTATCGGCATGGGGGACTCGCCGGATGAAGGCTGGTCGAGTGCCGACCTCTCCTCGCTGATTGATACCGTCATCCCGGCGGACGCCGGCATCGTGGTTGACACAGCGCTCCTGGACGATCCGGACATCACGATTGCTGTGCCCGTTAAACAAGCTCTCAGAAAACAAGGGCCGGGCTCACTCTTCCTTGACGCTCCGATAGACGCATGGTTCTTCAACATCGACGGCGGTCTCGCCGATGTTCGCCATCCCGGTCCGCATACCTTCGGCTACACGCGCACCTACTCTGGTAGCATCGTCATTACCAACGACGCCGCCGTCACGGTCGCGAAACCCACCTATTCGTTCTTCTCGAGCGGCAACCTGTATCTCGGAGACCGCGTGGGCGAGACATCCCTCTCCAACCGCATCGGCGGCACAGCCTTCGTTTCAATGCCGGATATCGGATATAACAAACGCCAGCAATACTTCATTGTCGGGCAAAATGGACGTGCCACCCTTGACGTCACCGATGATGCCCTGCTCTTGGCCACTCTGCACCTCGGGTGCAACAGTACCGGTGCCGGCGCCATCTACCAATCCGGCAACAGCATCGTGACCAATACCACCGGCAGGAAAAACGACGCCGGCCTCGGCACCGCCACAGGCGGTTACGGTTATTACGGACTTGAGTCGGGCATTAACCACACCAAGGGATATTGGCAAATCGCCAAAGCGCAAAACTCGCAAGGCATCCTCCGCCAGACCGGCGGGTCTTTCATCATGCCCGGCGGTAGCAAGCCCGCCGATGGCATCGTCGGCGATTATTACGACGGCACGGTCACCCTCACACGCGGCGGCTTCGGCTTCGCCTTCCTGCTCGGCGGCACGTTTTACCACGGTACCACCCTGGGCGTCGGCGGTGACGGCAACAGCGGCTCCAACACCGGCTCCGGCGCGCTCGTCGTCGCCGGCGAGGCGGACGCCACGGTCAACGGGCCCATTGACCTCGGGCGGCGCTACAGTGATGCCAATGCCCGAAACCGCCTTTCCGACCTCGTACTCGCCGGCAACGGGCGTCTCACGGCG
>JALHET010000086.1 GCA_022839525.1 Lentisphaerota bacterium | reverse complement strand
GTCGCCGACACCTCGCGGTCGGCGGTCGCGGGCTCCGGCAGGCGCGGCACCTCAAGGGTGGCGGCACCCGCCGCCAGCGCGGCTGCGGTGATGGCAGTGACTATGGTTATTACGTTGTGTTTCATCTCGTCCCCTTCACTCGGTCCTCCGGCAGGGAAAAGGCGCGGACCCCGTTCCGTGCCTCAAACGAGGGACCGCTAAGACCCTTCAGCAAAGCCCGGCGACGAGGCCGCGCCCGATCGGGCGCGTCCCCGCGCATCTCGCTTTGCTGTGAAAACTAGCGGTTGGTTTCGTTTGAAGCGTTCATGCGCGAAAGCGCAACAATCAAATCAGTCTATGGGGTCCGGTCTTTTCCTCATGCGTTGTCCTTGTTAATTCAATCGGTCCAGCCAATCACCGGGATAAACATACTCCTTTTTCCGGGAGGTTCGCAACCGTTTTTTTCAGGTTACAGGTTGAAGGGGCACGGTCAGGACATAGTTAACACTTTTGGGTCACCCACGCGCATGGGGGATGCGCCCTTTTTCCCTTCCCCCGTTTTTTTACATTTCTGACGGCCCCCTTTCGTGATAAATTTAATTTCTATTTTAATGACGCTCTCTCTTCCAGAGACCTGTTCTGCCGAACATGTGGCGGCGTTTTGGCGGCAGGTTATGCCTGATGTCGCGCGTTTGGGCGCGGGCGACACCCTGACGCTCGACGCCCGTCCCGTGACCGTTTGCGACGGTGCCGGAGAGGCGCTGATTGTCGAACTTTACCGGCGTTCCGCCCAACAGGGTTTTGCGGTCTCGTGCCAAGATCCAAACAGGTTCGTGACCCGCACGCTTGGGCTTTTCGACGTTGCGCGTTTCACCGAAGACCCGTCTACCATCAATCCCACACGCAACACGCATACCTGCGAGCAGCTTGGACAAGCCGTCGTCCACATTTATAACGACGTGTGCGACCAACTGGCGTTCTTGGGCGAGACGGCAGTCTCCGCGTTTTCCCTGCTGGTGCGTCCGGGACGGCTCCGGCTGCGGGACACGATGCTGCATTTCGAGCGCGCGGGCATTGACGCGCTGCCCATCGTCCTGCTGATCGGTTTTCTGCTCGGCCTCATCCTCGCCTTCATGTCCGCCACCTCCTTCCGCCAGTTCGGCGTGGAGGTCTATGTCGCGGACCTGATCGCGATCGGCCTCTTCCGCGAGTTGGGCCCGCTGATCACGGCGATCATTCTGGCGGGACGGTCGGGGTCGGCTTTCGCCGCCGAGATCGGCACCATGAAAATGAACGAGGAGATCGACGCGCTCACGACGTTCGACCTGCCGCCCATCACGTTTCTGACGCTGCCGCGCATAATCGCCGCCACGCTGGTGATGCCCATCCTGAGCATCTTTGCCATCCTTGCGGGCCTGCTCGGCGGGGTTCTCGTGCTGGTGCCGATCGGTGTGCCCGCCGTCACCTATTGGCAGCATGTGA
This sequence comes from Lentisphaerota bacterium, assembly GCA_022839525.1. The sequence goes on along the minus strand of JALHET010000086.1, from coordinate 6,263 downwards.
TCGCCTCCTCCAGCTTGAGCAACATCTTCTTCGGCCTGATCAAAGCGTTGGTTTTCGGCCTGCTCGTGGGGCTTGTGGGGTGTTCGCACGGCCTCCACACCAGCCGCACGGCGGATGGGGTGGGCCGCGCGGCGACCGCCGCCGTAGTGGGCAGTTTAGTCCTGATCACTGTTACCGACGGCATTTTCGCCGTCCTGTCCTTTATCCTCGGAATCTGATCCATGCCTGAAGACACGGTCATTGCGGTTGAAAACGTGGACGCCGGTTATGATTCGCCGGTGCTTGAGGCCGTCTCGTTCACGGTACGCAAAGGGGAGGTCTTCGTGATCCTCGGCGGTTCCGGCTGCGGCAAGAGCACGCTTCTCAAACACATGATCGGCCTGAACCCGCCGCTCAAAGGCGAAATCCGCATCATGGGCGACCGCATTTTCGGCGGGACTCCGGCGGAGCGCGAACGCGCCATGCGCCGGTTCGGGGTCACCTACCAGAGCGGCGCGCTTTTCGGTTCAATGACCCTGCTGGAAAACGTCTGCCTGCCGCTGGAAGCCTTCACCGACTTGCCGCGCGAAGCCCGTTATCTGGTGGCCGAAATGAAGCTGGAACAGGTCGGCCTCAAAGCGTTCGCCTCCTATTTCCCCGCCGACCTCAGCGGCGGCATGAAGAAACGCGCCGCGATCGCGCGAGCCATGGCGCTCGACCCCGCCATCCTGTTTTTGGACGAGCCCTCCGCCGGGCTCGATCCCGTGACCTCGGCGGGGCTTGACCGCCTGATCCTGCGCCTGCGCGACACGCAGGGCGTCACGGTCGTGATGGTCACCCACGAACTGGCCAGCATTTTCGCAGTCGCCGACCGCTGCATCATGCTGGACAAGCAGGCGCGGAGCCTGATCGCGGAGGGCGACCCCGCCCGCCTGCGTGACTGCCCTCCCAACGCGACCGTGCGGGCCTTTTTCAACCGCGAGCCCGAGACCCTTTCCGCTCCCCAACACCCCGCGTCCCCGCTCTGCCCGAACCCTGTTTCACCGAAGGAACGCTTATGAATGAGAACAAAGCCAACTATGCGAAAATCGGCTTTTTCGTCTTGGCCGGCATCGCACTGATGCTGCTGGTCATCGGCATCGCCGGCGCGCGCACGTTCAACAAAAAAGTGGTTCTGGCCGAAACCTACTTCGCCGAATCCGTCACGGGCCTGGATATCGGCTCGCCTGTGAAATACCGCGGCGTGCCGGTCGGCGAGGTCAAGCGGATCGGGTTCGTGTACAGTGAATACGGGAGAGCCTCCGCCGAAACCCTAACCCAGAACAGCGCCCGCCAAGTCCTCGTGGTGATGGCGCTGGATCCGGAACGGTTCGGCCTGATTGGCGCGCAAAATCCCCAAACCGTCCTGAACCGCCTCGTGGCGCAGGGCCTGCGCGTCAAACTTGCCATGTCGGGCGTAACGGGACTCGCCTTCCTCGAACTGGACTACTTCCGCTCCGACGCCGAACCGGCTAAGCCTCCGAAGAAAGACTGGCACCCCCACCACCCTTATATCCCCTCCTCCACCAGCATGATGACCACCCTGAAAAAAGCGGTGGACGACGTGTTCGTCAAACTGAGCGAGGTCGACATCCCCGCGCTCGGCGACGAGTTGCTCGCCACGCTCTACCTGGTGCAGGAAAAACTCGTTTCCACGGATATCGCCGCACTCAACGCGGAAGCGACCGCGCTGTTGACCGAACTGCGGGCCACCAACCAGTCGGTCAAAAAACTGATCGAGTCGCCCGAGATCGAAAAACTGCCGGCCGGCCTTGCCGCCACGGTCGATAGCGCGCGCCGGTCGGCCGAAGGGATCGAGGCCCAGATCCAGCCGCTCGCACAGTCCCTCAGAACGCTGACCGCGCGCGCGAACACGCTCGTGGAAACGTTCACCAGCCTTGTGACCAACAACGGCGGGCGCATCGACCAGACGATGTCCTCGCTCACACAAACCGCGCAGACCCTGAACCGCACCACGGCCTCGCAGCAGGATTCGCTGGCCGACCTTCTGCAGAATCTGCGCAGCGCCTCCAGCGGTTTGGAGCGGATCGTCAACGACCTGAGCGCCAACCCCTCTGTGCTGCTCTTTGGCCAGCCGCCCGCCCCGCTTCCCGAAACGAAAACCCCCTAACCTCCACGCTTGAACAAGGACTCCGCGATGAATACGAAACTGTGTCTGATTCCGGTAACGGCACTTCTTTTGGCCGGCTGCTTCGCAGGCAAAGGCGCCCACCAACAGGCGGCGGCCCAGAAACGGACGTTTGTGCCCGTCGCGGCAGCCGCGCAGCCGGTCCATCCCGCGCCGGGTTTTGCCGCCGTCAAAATCCGGCCCTTCCGCGCCCTGCCGCCGTACGATGCGCGCACCTTCATCGTGCGCCGCGCGGGCGGGGAGTTCGCCGCCGATTTCTACAACGGGTGGCTGGTGCAGCCGCAGGAGCTGATCCGCGTGCAGGCGTCGCGCTATCTGGAAGCGTCACGCCTTTTCCGCGCCGTGTACGATGCGTCCAGCGGCACGCTCGCGCCCATGAGCATCGAAGGCGTGGTCAGCGAGCTTTACCTCGATTACGCGGACGGGGAGCCCGCCGCCGTGGTGACCGTGCGGCTTCTGGTCCTGAACGAAAGGTCGCCCGAGTTCACGGTTCTCTTCACCGCTGAGAAAAGCGCGCGGGTACCCTTCGACCCCGCCGCGCCATCCGCCGCTTCACAAGCGTTCGGCACGGCGCTCACTCAGACCCTCGATGCCTTGACCCGCGCACTCGCCGCCGCCCCCTTGCCCAAAGCGGAACAGCCGCCTCAGTGAATCTCGTCCGTGACGGGCGGGATATACTCCAGCCCTTTGCGGACTTCGATGACGCGGATATTCTTCCAGCGCCCCTGCCGCCACCGCCACCAGAAACCGAGCGCGAGCACGCAGATGTAAACCGCGAGCCAGGCCCACAGGCCGAGGATCCCCGACCCGAGACGCAACAGCACAAGCGCGCCGGGCACAAGCACCAGCCAACTGCCGACCACCATGTAGACCATCACGAAACGGGTGTCGCCCGCGCCCTTCAGCGCACCGCTGAGCACGATGGAAACCGTGTCGAGCAGACCCCAGACGGTCATCAGCAAGAGCATCGTGCGCCCCAAGGCCAGCAGTTCCTCCGCCGAAAAACCGGCGTCCTTGGGGCGGAACAGCTCGAAATAGCCTTTTGGAAACAGGACAAACGTGAAACCGATCACGCACATGTAGACCAGGCCCATCTTGAGGCCGGTGTACCCGGCCCGCTCCGCGGCCTCAGGATGGCACGCGCCCTGATGCTGCCCCACAAGGGTCGAGGCCGCAAGGCCGAAACCGAGCAGCGGCGCAAAGGCGAGGTTGTTGATGCTAAAGGCGATGTTGCTCGCGGCGAGGGCGACTTCTCCCATGCGCCCGGTCAACATGATGAACGCCGCGAACGAGCCGACATCCATCAGCAACTGGAGCCCCGACGGCGTGCCGAACCGGACGATGCGGCGCAACAGCGCGCCGTCAGGTTTCAAAACCGCCGGGAATCCGATGAGCCTTACGGGACGCTCCCTGCTAAAAAGGGCGAGTTGGATGAGGCAGGTGATGGCGCCGGAGATAAGCGTGGCGTAGGCCGCGCCCTCGATGCCCATCTCAGGACAGCCCCAGTGACCGAAAATCATCGCGTAGTTCAGGACGACGTTCAGCGAACACCCCAGCGCGTTGGCAGCCATGTTGACCATGGTGCGCCCGATCCCCATGAAATACCCGCCGATCGCCGAGTTCAGCGGCACCGTGACGCCTCCCGCCATGAGGATCAGAAAGTAGGTTTTCTCCGCAGCCAGCACGTCGGGCGCATGGCCGCTGAGCCTCATGAGCCATATCCCCAGCGGGATCTGGAGCAGGATCAGCGGCCACGAGGCGAGCGCCAGCCAGAGCCCCTGCACGGTGGCACGCACGCACTGGGCGGGATCCTTCGCGCCGTGATAGTGCGCGGTGAAGGTGCCCGCATACCCCGTCACCGCCTGGAAGAAACAGATCAGCGTGTGCGCCAAAACGCCTGCGGGCAACGCGGCCTGGATGGCCACGCTGCTGTAGCGTGACAGGAACACGCGGTCGCAGAACTGCATGATGGTGTACGACCCCATGCTGAGGATCAGCGGCGCGGCGATACGCCACATTTCGCGATACCCGCCCGGCACGACACCCGCGCTGCCCCCCGGAACCTTCACACGCAAAACTCCTCCCCCTATAACGTGAAAGTTGAACGCTGAACGTTGAGCGTTTGAATTCTCAACGTTCAACGTCCAACTCTCAACTCTCAATTCGCGGACAGGACATCCGCCCGTTTAACTTGTGCAGACTACTGGCCGCCGGCTTCCAGCAGCGCGTTGACCTTGGCCATCACCTCGAAGGCGTCGGCCACGTAGAGCACGTCCGCCTTGCCTTGCGCCCAGCCGCAGTTGGGGTCGAGGTTGACCGCCCGCCGCTCGTTGATGAAACGCCAGCCCACCGCGTGAGGCTCTTCGCCGTGGCAACAGGTGGCAAGCCCCTTGGGGTGGCGCGGCGTGGAACCCGTCTGCCCCACCTGGTTCATGTGCGACATGAAACTCAGCGTTTCCTGACCCTCGCTCTGGATGTCCACCAGCGACTTGCTGCTGCCGAGCGACGCCTGGGTTTTGCTCAGGAACGTTTGGATCAGCGCGCCGGCCTCGCCGATGTGCGCCTGCCCGTCCTTCTGCTTCTTGGTCCAGCCCGCGCCCGCCACAAACAGCAGCGCCGCATCCGGCCGGATGGTTTGCGCGTCCGCCGCCGGGGCCTGGACACCCGTGACCGACGTGCGCTGATCCTCCGCCGCGAAGGCCACCGCCACATTCCGGGCATGCGCCTCACCCGCCGCGCCCTGCCACGCCGGCTGCGCGCCGCCGTCCAGCAGCAGCATCCAGGGCCGCGCCGCGCGGCTGAACGAGCCGAGGATGCGCTGCCGGTAAAACCACCGCTGCGCACGCACCGCGCCGCCCTCGCCGCAGAGCGCGACGATGTGCGTGTCGATCTGCGCGCCCACGCGGTGCGCCACGCCCGGAAGGCAGCGGGCGAAACGCGAGGTTCCCGGCGCCAGCACAAGCTCCGGCCCGGCGGCCTGAATCAGCGCGGCAGCCGCCGCCGCGTCGGTCGCGTAACGCGGCTGGCTGACCGCCCCGTCGCCGACGGCGAGGAACCCGGCCGCGCCGCAGCCCGCGACCGCGTCGGCCGCCGCAGCCGCGCCCGCGCCGAGCACGCCGACGGCAAAGGGCTGACCCAGCGAGCGTGCGGCGGTGAGGGTTTCATAGGCGGCCTTGGGCAACGAGCCGTCCGCCTGCGTGTGTAACAATGCCAAAACTTTCATGGGTGTGTTTCCTTTTCGAGAGATTCAATTGATTCGCCGGTTCTCGCATTACCCCTTGATCCATTCGGCGATTTCGCGCGCGATTTCGTCCGCAGACGCATCTTTCACGATACGCGTTTGCCGCTTCTGCGCCGGGATCCCGGTCTTCTCATAGGCGATGCCGCCGACACCGGCCGAGACGGGTTTGGCCTTCATCAGCGACGGCATCACGCCGCGCATGTTGGCCATACCGATCTGCGGATTGTTGGGGGGCTCGGGCAGGTTCCCCGTGGCCCAAGCCAGCACCGCCGGGGCTCCCGCACACGCCGAGGCCAGATACTGTCCGCCCTCGATACGCTCCAGCACGGTAAAGGCCCCGTCCTCCCGCACCTTGATCTCGTCGACGCCCACGAACTGGTCGCGGATGCCGAGGCGCTCGCCGACCAACTGCATCGTGACGCCGGCGTCGCGCGAGGCCGATGCGCACCCGCCGAAAACCAGCAGGCGGCTCTTGTCCAGGCCGGGAATCGCCGCGATCGCGTCGGCCAGAGCCGCCGCCACCCCGTGCGCGTCAGTAAACCCGCTGGCGCTGCCGTCCAGCGCGACCAGCTCGAAGGGCACCTTCTGCGCGACGGTCATCATCAGCTGCTGGAGCTTGGCCTTGGGGCCGAGGCTCACGAGCCAAACCTTGCTGCCCGCGACTTGCTTCGCCAAGTGGGCCGCTTCGAACAGCGCGTGCGCCGACCACGGGTCGAGCACGGAGGGCAACATCGTTTCGTTCTTCAAGCCCGGTCCCTGAGGGGTCGTCACAGGCTCGAGTGTCTGAAGCGGATCAGGCACAAGGCTGCCGCATACGACGATTTGAAATCCTTGGGTCATTTTTTCTCCTTATCA
>JALHET010000085.1 GCA_022839525.1 Lentisphaerota bacterium | reverse complement strand
GGCCGCCGCGTTCGGCGGTGGCGACGGCTTTGATGCTCGCGCGGTTGAGCAAGTGCGCCAAGGCGATCATGGATCCGAGCGAGTCACCGTCAGGACGGACGTGTCCGGTGATCAAGACGCTCTCCGCGCGGGAGATGGTTTTGATCAGCGCTTCAAGTTTGTCGGACTGGGGTTTGGATGTGTGCTTCATACGTGTCTGGTCAACGGATCTGTCCGGTGCCGCTGACGAGGTACTTGTAGGTCGTCAGTTCTTCAAGCCCCATCGGCCCGCGGGCATGGAGCTTGTCGGTGCTGATGCCCATCTCCGCACCCATGCCGAACTCGCCGCCGTCCGTGAACCGGGTGGATGCGTTGACGTATACCGCCGCCGAGTCGACCTCTTTCAGGAACTTTTTGGCGTTGCGTGCGTCTGAGGTTATGATCGCGTCGGAATGATGTGAGCTGTAGGTGTTGATGTGTTCGATGGCGGCCTTGATATCCTTCACAACGCGCACGGAGAGGGTCAGGTCAAGATACTCGGCTGTCCAGTCCTCTTCGGTGGCGGGTTTACAGGCGGGCAGGATCGCACGGGTGGCTTTGCATCCGCGCAGTTCCACCTTCCGCCGGGCAGCCAGCATGCCGAGCGCCGGCAGGAAGGCGGAGGCGGCATCCTGATGCACAAGGAGTGTTTCCATGGCGTTGCAAACGCCGGGCCGTTGGCACTTTGCATTCTCGGCGATGGCGAGGGCGTTATCCAGATCGGCGGAGGCATCGACGAAAACGTGACAGACCCCTTTATAGTGCTTGAGCACGGGAACGCGCGCGTTTTCGACCACGGCGCGGATCAGGGACTCTCCCCCGCGCGGAATGACGACATCCACGCGGTTCTCCAGTTGCACCAGTTCCCGCACGGCCTCGCGGTCGAGGGTCTCGATGAACTGCAAGGCGTGGTTGGGCAAACCCGCGCCCGCCCCGCCTTCTTGCAGGGCACGGGCGATGGCGAGATTGGAATGGAAGGCCTCTTTGCCGCCGCGCAGGACGACGGCATTGGAGGTCTTGATGCAGAGCACGGCCGCGTCGGACGTGACGTTTGGACGCGATTCGTAGATGATGGCGATGACGCCCAGCGGCACACGTTTCTTTTCGATCACCAGACCGTTGGGGCGCGTGCATTTCCAGATTTTCTTGCCGACCGGATCGGGCAACAGGGCGACATCACGGATGCCTTTGATCATGTTCCCGATCCGGGCGTCTGTAAGCGTCAAACGGTCAAGCATGGCGGCCGACAGGCCATTGGATCTGCCCAACGCGAGATCCCGACTGTTCGCTTCTTTGATGAGGCCGCGCTGCTGGTCGATGGCATCGGCCATGGCGTTCAGGATGGCGTTCTTTTTTTTGGTCGAAAGGCGGGTCATTTTACGCGACGCCGTGAGCGCCTGGTCGCCAATGAGCCGGATTGTTTCGTGGAGGTTCATAGTCCGTCAGAAGTTAGTTCCCAACTGCTCCTTTTTTTCAGAGGGCACTGCTGAGGATGAGTGTACCGGTATCCTTGCCAGCCATCACATCCGTCAACACGTTCTTGCCGCGTCCGTAGGCGATCACCACGCTGCAGCCGGTCTTGACCGCGATTTGGGCTGCGCGCAACTTGGAATCCATGCCGCCTTTTGAAAGGCCGCCGGTCTTGGGGGGCGTGACGAGCGCGAACGCCTCGTTCAGGTTCTCGATGCAGTGGATGCGTTTGCCGTGTGCGTCCAACACGCCATCGACGGTGCTGAGAATCACGAGGACGTCGGCACGTGCGAGTTTCACGACAAGGGCAGCAAGGTAGTCGTTGTCGCCGAGGGAGAGCCCCGCCTTGATCTCCTCGTCGGCCACGACATCGTTTTCGTTGATGATGGGGATGACGGCATGCCGGATCATGTGCTCCATGGTGCGCTTGGCGTTGGCGAAACGGATGCGGTGCTGAAAATCGGCATGGGTGAGGAGAACTTGGCCGACGGTGATTTTCTCGACGTCGAACAGGGCTTCGTAATGGGACATAAGGCGCGCTTGTCCCACCGCTGCACACATCTGAAGATCGGGGACGGTGGTTGGGCGGGCCTTCATGCCAAGAGCCTCGACACCCGCGCCGACCGCGCCGGAGGAAACGATCAGGATTTCATACCCTTTGCGGTGCAATGCGGCGACCTGCCTGACCAGGCTTTTCAGCGGTTTCATGTCGGGACGCCCCGAAGTTTGGGCGATGACCCGGGTGCCGATTTTCACAACGATGCGCCGGGCTTCCGGCAGAAATTCGCGGTAACGGTGTTCAGCATTCATACAGGTTACACAGAGACGGTTTGCACAGTTATAAATAACGGGAAACAGTTTAGTGGAAGCCGTGGGGGAAAGCAAGCGGCCTGCGCCGAACAGAAAGGCCGGAGCGGATGCCCCGGCCTTTCCTGTTTGATATGAGGAGCGCCCCAGGTTTAAGAGGCACCGAGCTGGAACCGGACGAACCGCTTGACCGTGAGGGTATCCCCAGTGGCTTTCGCGCAGGCGTTCATAACATCGGCGACCGACTGTTTGGGTTCCTTGACGAAGGGCTGGTGGATCAGGCAGACGTCCGAGTAGAACTTCTGGATCTTGCCCTTGAGAATGTTCTCGACGATGTTGGCTGGCTTTTTTTGTTCCGCGAGTTGGTTGCGGTAGATGTCCTTCTCCGCCTCGACCACCTCGGCGGGAACCTCGTCGGGCGTGCACCAGCGCGGCGCGGCGGCGGCGATTTGCAGAGTCAGGTCGTGAACCAACTCGCCGAACGCCTCGCTTGCGGCGGTTTCGGGCTTGCCGCAACCGACTTCGACCAGCACGCCGACCTTGCCCCCCATATGGATGTAGGAGGCGATCTGGCCGTTGCCGCTCAGCACATAGCGGGCGGTACGCCGGATTTTCACGTTTTCACCGGTCTGAGAAACGATGGTCATCAGCTCCTCTTTCATGGCATCCCCGAGATCCTCGACGCCCGCGAGCACCTGACGGGTCACGGCCTCAGCAAAGTTCTTAAAGTTGTCGGTCTTGGCCACGAAATCGGTTTCCGTGTTGACCTCAGCCATGCCGATCGTCTTACCGTCCTCCGAGGCGATGGCCTTGATGGTTCCCTCTTTCGACTCCTTGTCGGCACGCTTGACCTGAATCGCCAAACCTTTTTCCCGCAGTATTTTGATGGCGGCGTCCAAATCGCCTTGGGTATCGATCAGGGCTTTCTTGCAATCCATCATGCCGGCGTTTGTACGCTGGCGGAGATCGTTGATTGCGGCAACGGTGATATCTGCCATGGTGAACTCCTTTTTAAACGTTAGAAAGTGAAGACATGGCCAGGCGTGTCGCGCACGGCGCACAGGCCTGGCGGTTGTGGTTTACTCGGCGGCCGGCGTTTCCGGTGCAGGATCGGCCGGCGTTTCGGCGGAAACCGCGGGCGCGACCTCGACGGAGGCGGCTTTGGCATCTACCGCGTCTTTGGCGGCCTTGGCGGCACGTTTGCGGGTCTCGGTCAACTTAGCCTTCGCCTTGGCGGCTCCTTCGGCGGCCGCTTCTTTACGGGTCTTGCGGGCGGCGCGCTCTTGCGCTTCCTGGCTGGCCTGTTCGGCCTCCTTCTGCTGCTGCCGCTCGGCGGCGATGCGGGAATACTCGTCGTTCGCTTCCTTGATGACCTTCGCGAATGCGTCGGCGATCACCTTAATGCCGCGGACGGCATCATCGTTGCCCGGAATCACGTACTCGATCGGGTCCGGATCGGCATTGGTATCCACGATGGCGACCATCGGAATGCCGAGACGGGCTGCCTCTTTAACGGCGTTCGACTCGCGGCAGATATCGACGATGAAAATGGCGCCGGGCTTACCGTCCATGTCCGCGATGCCGCCCAAGTTCTTCTGAAGCTTCTCCAACTCGCGGCGGAGGCTGGAGGCCTCTTTTTTGTGAACCGAGAGCACGCCGTTGTTATTGCGTCCCATGGCTTCGATCTGGCGCATGCGTTTGATGCTCTTGCGGATCGTCTGGTTATTGGTGAGCGTTCCGCCCAGCCACCGTTCAGTCATGTGGTGCTGCCCGCACGCGACGGCCGCTTCGCGGGTGACTTCCTGCGCCTGTTTCTTAGTGGCCACAAACAAGATCTTCTTTCCACTCAGGGCGATGTCGCGCAAGAACGCTGCGGCTTCGTCAATGAGGGTGATGGTTTGCGTGAGGTCGATGATATGGATCCCATTGCGCTTGTCGAAAATATAGCGCTTCATTTTGGGGTTCCAGCGTTTCGTCTGGTGGCCGAAGTGAAGACCCGCATCCAGCAGGTCTTTCAGTGTGAGTCCGGTGAGACTCGATACAGGCATTTCCATGAGGAGACCTTCTAACTTGTGGGATTGGCCAGAACTTCATGCGAAAGGCGCGAACGGCACCTTTTGGGCGATGTTCCGGTTTTCCCGGGTTAATCCGCTTGGGCGTGCCAGCCTGTAAAAACGGGCGCGCCTTCGCTTCCGCACGGGGGAACCACTCGGCAGTCCGTGCTTTGTGAATAAAACATACAAGATAGCGTGTCCGCCGCAAAAAGGCAAGAGGAACAAAAAATTATTTTTAAACGGCTACGGTAGGCCCCCCTCTTGGCGGACACACCGAAACGTCTTCGCCTCTGCCTCACACTTCGCGCAGGCGAGCTTTCTTGCCAGTCAGATCGCGCAGGTAATAGAGCTTCGCGCGGCGGACTTTGGCGGAGCGCTCCACCTCAATCCGGTCAATGTAAGGTGAATGGACGGGGAAAACTTTTTCGACGCCGACGCCAAACGAAATACGGCGCACCGTGAAGGTCGCGGTGTTGCCGTTCTTGTTGTCGCGGGCGATGACCGTTCCGGCGAACGCCTGCACACGCTCCTTGTCGCCTTCCTTGATCTTCACGAAAACCTTCACATTGTCCCCGACTTTAAACTCGGGTGGTTTTTTGCCCGCATTCGCTTTGGCCACCTGCTCGGCATTGATCTTGTCAATCGCTTTTGCAATCATAATCCCTCACTCCTTCTCCTAAAAACCCGTTTTGTCCGGTTCCCGCTTCAGCAGGTCCGGACGCTTCCGCGCCGTCCTGTCCAACGCCTGGCCAGCCCGCCACGCCGCCGCTTCCGCATGATGGCCGCGCTGGAGCACCTCCGGCACCGCCATGCCGCGGAACACCGCTGGCCGCGTATACTGCGGCGGCTCGAGGAGCCCCTCCGTAAAGGACTCGTCCCGAGTCGCCTCTTCACCGCCGCCCAACACGCCGGGCAACAGTCTCACCACCGCATCCACGACCACCGCCGCAGGCAGGACCCCGTTGGTGAGCACGTAATCGCCGATCGACAATTCGTCCGTCACCAGCGCCTCGCGCACGCGCTCGTCAATTCCCTCATAGTGCCCGCAGACGAAGATGAGGTGCGCCGCCCGTGCCAACCGCCGCGCGTCGGCCTGCCGGAACGTCGGGCCGGCGGGAGTCATTAAAATGATCCGCGCTCCCGGCGTGCGCACCGCCTCAACCGCCTCGAACCACAGCTCCGGCTTCATGACCATTCCGGGGCCGCCGCCGTACGGCCTGTCGTCTGCGGTGCGCCGGGCATCCTGCGCAAAATCCCTCAAGTCAACCGTACGGAAAACCACCGCCCCCTGCCGCGCCGCCCGTTTGAGCATGCTCTCCTCGAGAAACCCGCGGAGCATACCGGGAAAGACGGTCAGCACATCGATCTTTAGGGGGCCGCCCATACTGACCGTCCAAAGCCGTTACACCGTTGCTGCGGTCGCGCTTTTTTTCGCCTTGCGAACCATGCTTGCCACGGTTTCACTCATCTGCGCGCCCTTGGATTGCCAATATGACACGCGATCCATGTCCAGCTTGAAATTCTCGCCTTCGCGCTTAGGGTCGTACCACCCCAGAATCTCCAAAAACTTTCCGTCGCGGGGTGAACGCTCATCTGTCGCCACCACGCGGAACGACGCGTTGTTGTTGCAACCTGTTCTGCGAAGTCTGATTTTGACCATTTACTCCTCCGTGAAACGTACTACATTACCAAGAGAGCCTCCGATGATGCAAGCGGGATTTTGTCCGCCGCGATTTTCTGGCAGGGGCGCGCCCTCTTCCGTCACGAGCCATAGATATGGGCTTCGAGCGCGGCGCGCATGGCGGAGGCGTCAGCGGTCATTCCTGTCCACAGTGTGAAGGCCGCCGCTCCCTGGTGCACCAGCATGCCCGCGCCGTTCATGGTGTCCGCGCCCGCCTCTTGCGCCGAACGCATGGTGGGGGTTATGCGCGACGTGTAGATGAGGTCGTAAAGGAGTTGGCCGGGGCGGAAGGCCTCGGGAGGCAGCACGGCCGCATCACCTTCACGCAGCCCGACGGGTGTGCATTGCACCACCAGGCCGGTGTCCGAAGCCTTCTTCTTCCAGACGCAGGCATCCGCGGGAAGCGCCTCTACCCGTGCCTCCGCATCCGGCAACAGGCGCCCGATGTCCGCAGCCAACCGCTCCACCTTCTCTGCCGTCTGGTCAGCCAACAGCACCTCGGCAGCCCCCTGCTTCACGCAGGCGATCGCCAAAGCCCGTCCTGCGCCGCCGCAGCCAAGGATCAGCACTCGGCGCCCCCAAGGCGTCATGTGGCGGCTCAGGGAAAGGTCGGTCAGGAAGCCCTCTGCGTCAGTGTTAAACCCGGTCAGGCCATGCGGCCCGAAACACACGGTGTTCACCGCGCCGAACAGGCAGGCGGACGGGTCGAGCCCGTCCATCAGCGGCAGGGCCGCCTCTTTGAGGGGCACCGTCAGGTTGAGCCCGTCAAACGATTCGCGGCGGCAGGCTGCGAGGCGTTCGGCCAGCGCTTCGGGAGGCACGTCGAAACAGAGGTATTCCGCCTCGATGCCCAGTGCGCGGAACGACGCGCTATGCATCAGCGGCGAGAGCGAGTGTTTCACCGGATGCCCCAAAAGTCCGAAGCGGTATTTTTTTGCCATGTGCGCCTCCGCCCTTACTGTTTGGCCGTGTGCTCGGTCACCCCACGCCCTACGGCGATCACGCCGGTGCGGGAAAGGTCGATGATCGTGTAAGGCTTGAGCAACAGCAGGAAATCGGCCACCGTTTCTTGGTTCCCCACCATTTGGATGGTCACCGACTCCTTCTGCACCGCCACCACACGCGCCATGAACAGCGCCGCCAGATCCGCGATTTCGGCACGCGCGTGGTGGCTCGCGGTCGCGACGCGCACCAGAATCAGCTCGCGGTCCAGATGGCGGCGGTTGGTCATATTCACCACCTCGATCACATCAACCTGCTTGGACAACTGAAGGGTCACCTGCTCAATGACGTGGCTGTCTCCCGGCACCACGATCGTCATCTTGGAGACGGTCGGATCCTCGGTGGGCCCCACATTGAGCGTTTCGATATTGTAGCCGCGCCCTGAGATCAGTCCCACGATGCGCGCCAGCACACCGGGCTGATTCTCCACAAGACAATTGATGATATGCTTCATACTTTTCATCCGGATGTTCAAACGTTGAAAACCTCAATCCCTTCGCCGCCTACACAGTGCGGTTGATGATCTCCGCCACATGTGCGCCGGGCGGGATCATGGGGAACACATTGGCTTCGGGTGCCACGATGCACTCGATGACCCACGTTTTGCCGCTGGCCAACGCTTCGCGCAAGGCAGGGCCGACCTCCTCTTCCTTAAAGACCCGCCGGGCACACGCGCCGTGCGCACCCACGTTTTGCCGCTGGCCAACGCTTCGCGCAAGGCAGGGCCGACCTCCTCTTCCTTAAAGACCCGCCGGGCACACGCGCCGTGCGCCTCCGCCATCTTGACGAAGTCCGGCAGATAGCCCGACACTTCCGGGATCTGTTCATTGGGCGCGCGGCCCTTCTGACTGAGCACCACGCCCGAGTAGCGGCGATTGTAAAACAGCTCCTGCCACTGGCGCACCATACCGAGAAACCCGTTGTTGAGGATGACCACCACGACCGGTATCTGGTGCTCCACTGCCACCACGAGTTCGGCTCGCCGCGCCGCCCGAACTGCGCGCCGATCGCGGCCGGCAGCCCGAAGCCCATCGTGCCGAGGCCACCCGACGTGATGAAGTTGCGCGGACGCGTATAGCGGAAAAACTGCGCGGACCACATCTGGTTCTGGCCCACATCGGTCACCACCACCGCCTTGCCCGCGCTGATCGCGTCGATCTGCTCAATCACGAACTGCGGCATCAGCGCATCGTCGCTCTTCGGATACGTGAACGGGAAACGCTCTTTCCAGCGGTTCACCTGCTCGATCCACCCGGTGTGCTCGGCCGGCTTCACGAACGGCAGCACCGCCTCCAGCACCGGCTTGACATAGCCGTGTACGCCGAGGTCGGAGCGCACGCTTTTGCTGATCGAAGAGCGGTCGATATCGATGTGCACGATGGTCGCTTTGCTCGCAAACTCCGAGATTTTGCCGGTCACCCGGTCGTCGAAACGCGCACCAGCCGCGATCAGCAGGTCGCAACGGTCCACCGCATAGTTGGCGGCCACGCTACCGTGCATGCCCAGCATGCGGAGCGAGAGCGGATCGGTCTCGGGAAAAATGCCGAGTGCCATGAGCGTTGTGGTCACAGGAATGTTGGCCTTGTACGCCAACTGCGCGATCGCCTCGGCCGCGTTGCCGCTGACCGCGCCACCGCCCACGTAAAGCAGCGGCCGCGACGCGTTGTTGATCAGCTCGGCAAACTGCGCGATTTCTGTCGCGTTGATCGGCACATCCGGATGGTAGGACCGTATGGTCACCGTCTCAGGCGCCAGTGCCGCCGTCTTCTGCTTCTGGACGTTTTTGGGGATGTCGATCACCACAGGGCCGGGCTTGCCTGTCGTGGCGATATAAAAGGCTTTGGCGATGATGCCGGGCAGTTCGTCCGCACTGCGCACGAGAACGTTATGCTTAGTGACCGGGCGGGTGATGCCGATCACGTCGGCCTCCTGAAAGGCGTCGTTGCCGATCATGTTCAACGCCACCTGGCCGCAGACGCACACGAGCGGGATGCCGTCCATATAGGCCGTGGCCAAGCCGGTCACGGTGTTGGTGGCGCCCGGCCCGGAGGTCACGAGGCAACAGCCGGGCTTGCCGGTTGCGCGGGCATACCCGTCGGCCATGTGAACCGCGCCCTGCTCGTGGCGTGACAGGACGAACTGGAACGGGGCGTCATAGAGCGCGTTGAAGATGTCCAGCACCGCGCCGCCCGGATAGCCGAAAAGCACCTCGCATCCCGCCTTGACCAGGCCGTCGATGACGCACTGCGCGCCGGTCCTGAGCGTCGGTGCCAAATCCGTTGCCGTGTCTGTTGCCGTGTTCGCTTGCATGATGCCCTCGTTCGTCTTTTATGCGTCTGTATACAAAAACCCGCCGTTTGCGTGAACGGCGGGTTTCTTACCTCGAAACTGAAATCATCTGGCTGGTTGATTGATTCCTTTAGAAGCCCACCGGTTTTGCCGAAATGGCCAATACGGGCGTAACCCGCCCGGTAACAGGGAGGCTTTTCCTCATAAACGCGCTATTTTTCAGCGATTTCATGTGCCATAACATACTCTGAAAACGGCGTGTTGTCAACGGGCAGCGGCAAAATTCTTTCCGGAAAATTCTTCCGTTTCGGTTTGACGGGCCGCATGCTGACTTGTTACAATACCCTCTAATCTTTTTGACCCTTTCGGGGCGTAGCGCAGCCTGGTAGCGCGTTTGCTTGGGGTGCAAAAGGTCGCGGGTTCAACTCCCGCCGCTCCGACCATCTTTTACCTCGTTTTTATTGAAAAACACCAATAAAAGCGGGGTTTTTTGTTTGTGCGGCATAGTTGCCCCTTGGCTTGCAACAATATGAAACAAGCTGATTTATAGGGGTCAAAAGCCCAAACAAAAGCCCAAACA
>JALHET010000506.1 GCA_022839525.1 Lentisphaerota bacterium | reverse complement strand
ATCAACGCCGAGAACATAGCTAAAAGCCTACTCACGTTGGTGGCATTTTCAGCGCTGGCCAGCCTGTTGCTGATCGCTGTCTTCATTTTTAAGGAGGGCTTCCCCTTCATGCTGAAGGTGGGAATCCGCCGCTTTCTCTTCTCCTCAGCCTGGAATCCGCAGGTGGGCCAGTTCGGCATCTACGCGATGATTGTCGCATCGCTTTACGTGACGTTCGGTGCCATGCTTATCGGGGTACCGTTGGGAATTGCGGGCGCGATCTTCATTAACGAGTTCCTGCCCCGCGCAATGATGCGGATCATCAAGCCGACCATTGAACTGCTTGCGGGGATACCTTCGGTGGTGTTCGGGTTCTTGGGCGTGATGGTTTTGGCCCCGTTCATTCGCGAACACATGGGGGGGCCCGGACTTTCGGTCTTGGCGGCTTCGGTGATTCTCGGCGTCATGGTGCTGCCCACCGTCATCAGCATCTCCTCCGACGCCATCGGCGCGGTGCCCAAATCCTACCGCGAAGGCGCCCTGGCGCTCGGGGCGACCCGCTGGCAGAGCGTCCACATGGTGACGGTCAAGGCGGCCCGGTCGGGAATTATCGCCAGCGTCATTCTGGCGATGGGCCGCGCATTGGGAGAGACCATGGCGGTGATCATGGTGGCGGGCAACACGGTCAAGATTCCGCATGCCGTCACGGATCCGGTGCGGACGCTGACCGCCAACATCGCGCTCGAGATGTCCAACGCCACGGGCATGGCCCGCGAAGCGCTGTTCGCGACAGGCGTAGTGCTTTTTGTGGTGATCATGATATTGAACGGGGTCGCCCTGTCGGTGATCAAAGGCCGGAGAGGCATGAAGTGAGGGTCTCCCCGAAAATCACACAAGTGCTGGCCGTAACCCTCTTGGGCGCCGCCACCTTCCTAACTGTCGCCGTGCTGGTGTTCATCATCGTTTTCGTTCTGGCCAAAGGCTTGCCTGGGGTGACTTGGGAGTTTCTCTCTTCCGCACCCAAGGACATGGGCAAGGCGGGCGGCATCCTCCCGACACTGGTCGGAACCGTCCTGTTGCCGATCTTCGCGATCGCCATTGCATTGCCGCTGGGCGTGGGAACGGCAGTCTACCTGACGGAGTATACGCGCGAAACGCGCTTCACCCGCATGTTGCGCTTCGGAACCGACTGCCTGGCCGGCATCCCCTCCATCATTTTCGGCCTGTTCGGTTTCATCTTCTTCGTGGTCATCCTGAAGATGGGCTGGTGCCTGCTCTCCGGTGCGCTCACACTGGCGATCATGATCCTGCCAACCATCATCCGGACATCTGAAGAGGCCATCCGGGCCGTGCCGAACGCCTACCGGGAGGTCAGCTTCTCGTTGGGAGCC
>JALHET010000505.1 GCA_022839525.1 Lentisphaerota bacterium | reverse complement strand
TGTCGGCCGGGCCGTCTTTCTGCACATCGGCGATGAGCACGCCCCCCGCTTCCGAGCGCCCAAACGATGCCGCCAGCTCTTTCGTCACGTTGCCAGGATTCAGGATCACACCAATGTAACCCCTTGTCACCTTGCCAGTTGCGACAAGTTGTTCTTTGATTCTCATGGCCATGTCGATCGGGACCGCGAAGCCGATACCCATATAGCCGCCGCTGCGGCTGAAGATGGCGGTATTGATGCCTACCGCCTCGCCGTCGATATTCAGCAGCGGCCCTCCGGAGTTGCCGGGGTTGATGGCTGCATCGGTCTGGATGAAGTTCTCGTAATCCGTGATGCCGATGTTACTGCGTCCTTTAGCACTCACTACCCCCACGGTCAGTGTCTCCTTCAGTCCGAACGGGTTGCCGATGGCGATGACCCACTCGCCGATTTGGAGGGTGGCCGGCTTGCCGATCGCAAGGAACGGCAACTCTTCCTTGGTCTCGATCTTGATCAGGGCGACCTCGGTCTTCGGGTCCGCACCGATACGTTTGGCCAAGAACTCCCGTCCGTCCGACAGGCGCACGGTGATTTTGTCCACATCGCCGACCACATGGGTATTGGTCAGGATATAACCGTCTCTGCTGATCAGAAACCCCGAGCCCTGCCCTGTCTGCTTGAACATCTGCTGGGGCTGTTTGCGCCGGGGCATGTTCCGCCGCGGCATCTGCTGCCCGAAGAACCGCTCGGAAAACTCCTCCCCGAACAAGTCAAACGGGTTGTTGAAATAATACGGCATGTTCCCGGCCGGCACCTGTTTCTCAACCTGGATAAAAACCACGGCAGGCGTCGCTTTGGCCGCCACACCGGAGAAACCGCGCCGGAAATCGAAGGTGTCTCCCGCGCCGCGGGCGTCAAACGTCAAGACGGCCGCACAGACCACCAGCCACGCGCCGACCCACATCTTCATTCTGACTTTCTTCATGTTACGCCTCCGTTTCCCTTCTCATCACTCCGTTTCGGGTAGGGACGCCTCCCCGAGGCGTCCGCCCTCCGTTTTGCTCAGGGCAGACGGACGGTTCGGGGGAACCGTCCCTACCGGCAAAGGAGGTTGTTCACACTCCTCTGGGTTGAAGGACAAGGCCATAACCCCACGCGGCCGACGGCAACCTGTTTGAACCAACCGGGCCATGCGGGCTGAGTGAGGTTATGGCCTTTACGGACCTGTTTTTGTCTTCCTCTTGCCGTCTCCCGCATGGTCACATGTTAATTAGCAGAGGCCGTGCCAGAACCAAAACCCGTATTTTTTACCGGCTTTCCCTTGTGTTTTCATTAATAACAGGCCGATCTTAGCCGAAGTTAATTTATCGCCCCGTCCCCTGCCGGAAAAAACAG
>JALHET010000504.1 GCA_022839525.1 Lentisphaerota bacterium | reverse complement strand
GCCGCATGTTTAATCCACGCAGGTCCAACTCTTCTCGAATGCGAAAACGCGCCCGCGCACGGGCTACACCGCATTTCCGCCGCGTTTCGACGTCACTCATAAACTGTCCTCCAGAATCTTCTTGCGCTTACGGGCCGCCTTCTCTTCAATGCAGGCAAGTCCGTAATCACGCTGACGCTTATCTGCTTCCGTCATCACATCCAGGCCGAGCGCCTTCAGCATGACCCGCAAGGGAGCTATGTCCTTCGTAGCCCTACAGAACGCGACAACCGCCATAAGAGACGGCGTGTGTTCGCGGTCATGAGGGGCCAGCCATTTGTCGAGCAGGTCTTTGCTGATAGCCTTGGTGTTCCCTTGCGTCAGACGCACCCCTGCATGGGTCGCAATCGCGTTAATGCGATCAACGATCCGCTTGCGCCCTTCAGGGTCAGCACCGGCCACCCGGTTCATGGCCGCACGGATTGCGGGCATGACACCAGAAAGCGTCTCTGGGGCGTCATCAAAGAGGGTGAGTTGTCGCATGGCACCGTCCGCGTAGGTAACCGGTTAACGTCCAATCATTATCAAGCTGTGGACGTTGACCCTGTTTAGCGCGCGGTTTAGGTAGAAGTAGAAAGTGTGTGTTTCTACCGTCCGCAGCCCCAGAAAAGCACCATATATTGTTTTAGTCAACCCAATTTTGGTGTCCAAGTTAAAAATATGGGTTCGGGAAAAAACAATAAATGGGTTTGCATGGTTAGGTGCGGACGGCAAATCCGTTGGGAAAGCCCAACTTCTGGGGTTAATCTTGGACACTGAAAGCAGCAGCGCGGAACGCCTTCGCCTCATTCGTGGCGAGATGACACAGACGGAGTTTTCCCAACGCATAGGGGTCCATAAGAACACCTTGGGACGCTATGAGCGCGGCGAATCCGCGTTGGACATCCTGACTGCCCGCCAGATATGCACCATTTTTGGTGTTTCACCTGAATGGTTCATCCTAGGCACCGGCCCAATGTATGATGCGGAGAGAGTCACCACGCAGCGTGCACGGGCGGGAGCCCTCCGTGCCGGTGACCCGATTGCCCAGCCTGCGGTAAAGCCAGCCAACACCGAGGGGCACGTCATCCAATGCACTGACTGTCAGATCATGTTGGTGCCCATGGTGGAGGCTCGCCTGTCGGCGGGTACGGGCAGCTTCGAGGTGGGAGAAGACGTGGAGCGGCGTTACGCCTTCCGCACGGACTTCCTCATGCGCAAGGGGCAGCCGTCTTCCATGGTCCTGATGCGGGTGACCGGTGACAGCATGGAGCCGGACATCAAGCACAACGATGTGGTGCTCATCGACCAAAGCCAGCGCGTCCCGCGCCCTGGCCTGCTGTACGCCGTCGGCGT
>JALHET010000503.1 GCA_022839525.1 Lentisphaerota bacterium | reverse complement strand
GGGCAAGGGAGGGACAACAGGCGGGGAAAAGGCAACGCCGGTCGGAACACGCGCCCTGCGTGGCTTTCCGGGCGCACTCGAACCCATACATGTTGGCGGTGGGGCCGCCGACGTCATGGATGATACCGGTGAAATTGGGGTGGCGCGTCATGCGCCGGGCTTCGTCGAGAATGGAAACTTCGGACCGGCTGGTTACGCGGCGGCCCTGGTGCATGGCGATCGCGCAGAAGTTGCATTCGCCGTAACAGCCTCGGTGGGTGGTGAGGGAGAAGCGGATGGTGTCGAGCGCCCGGATTTTACCTTTCGCCGCGAGGCACGGGTGGGGGTCGAGCGTGAAGGGCAGGGCATAGACCGCGTCGAGGTCGGCGGACGAGAGCGGCGGGGCAGGCGGGTTGTGGACGAGGTAACGCATGTCTATGCGTTGCACGAGCGGTTTTGCGGTTCGCGGTTCCTGGTTGGCGGCGAAGAGCCTGAACATTTCGAGGAAAGCGGCGCGTCCCGCATCGGTGGGGGCAGAGACTTCGGAAAAACCGGGCAGGATGACCGCGTCATCCGGAAGCGCCTCGGACGTGGCGGGCAAGGCGTGACAAAGCCCCCGCAGGCCGCACCAGTCGCGGGCGTCGCGGAAGCACCGGGCAAGCGCCGTGACGGTGTGTTCGGCCATGCCGTAGATGAGGATGTCGGCTTTCGCGTCGAAAAGTAACGGGCGGCGGACCGTGTCCGACCAGAAATCATAATGCGCAATGCGGCGCAGGCTGGCCTCGATCCCGCCGATGACAATGGGCTTGCACGGTTTGAAGGCAGCGCGGATGAGATTACAGTAGGCGATGACTGCACGGTCCGGGCGGGCGGTGTTTTTTCCTCCGGGCGTGAAGTCGTCCTGCTGTCGGCGCTTACCGGTCGCGGTGTAGTTGGCCACCATGGAGTCGACGCATCCGCCGGTGACGCCCCAGAAGAGGCGCGGCTGGCCGAGGCTGCGGATATCGTCATGCGAGGCGACGCCGGGCTGTGACAGGATCGCGACGCGGAAGCCTGCGGCGGTCAGCACACGCCCGATCACGGCGACACCGGAATAGGGGGAATCGATGTAGGCGTCACCGGAGACAAGGATCACATCCGGCGCGTCCCAGCCGAGTTGCCGGAGTTCTTGCTCTTTAAGTCGCTGAAATTCCTTGATCAGGTAGAGTGTAAATTGAGGAGATATCCACGAGGCAAATTCAAAGGCGATATCCTTATGAGCATAAGTGCCTCCATATCGTCCTGCTTTTGAATACAAACCGATTGCACTCGTTCGTTCCACAAATTCTTTTACACTGATTTTGAAATTGTTGAGTCCGGATTTACTTTTAATTATGGCGAATTCGCCATAATTAAAA
>JALHET010000502.1 GCA_022839525.1 Lentisphaerota bacterium | reverse complement strand
ATGAAACCAACCCCCAACCTCCTCATTATCGAAGACGATCCGGACAACGCGCGCTCGGTCACCGAAGCGGCCGAAGACGCGGGCTTCGCAACCCGCTGCGCCGTCACCGGACTCGACGGCGTGAAACAGTTCAGCCAACAGATCCCCGATCTCGTGCTGAGCGATCTGGTGCTGCCCGATATCGACGGCTTGGACGTGCTCGCCCGCCTGCGCAAGCTCGACCCTGCCGTGCCGGTCATAATCATGACCGCCTACGGCTCCGTAGAGTCCGGCGTCCGCGCCATGCGCGAGGGCGCGTATGACTACGTCACCAAACCTCTCGACCTCGACGACATCCAGTCCAAGCTCCGCCGCGCCTACGAGACGTCCCGCCTGCGCCGCCAAGTCGACAGCCTTGCGCAGTCGGTGCGCGAAAAATTCGCCTCCACCGCCATCATCGCCGAATCCAAAGGCATGAAAACCGTCATCCACCAAATCGAGGCGCTGGCAGACACCAACGCGACGGTCCTCATCTGCGGCGAGAGCGGCACCGGCAAAGAACTGGTCGCGCGGGCACTCCATGTGGATTCGAAACGCGCCCAAGGCCCTTTTGTCGCCGTCAACTGCGGAGCGTTCGCCGAAACGCTGTTAGAGTCCGAACTGTTCGGCCATGAAAAAGGCTCCTTCACGGGGGCGGCCGGCACGTACAAAGGCGCTTTCGAACGCGCGGATGGCGGCACGCTCTTCCTCGACGAGATCGGCGATGCCCCAGCCTCCGTCCAAGTTAAGCTCCTGCGGGCTTTGGAAGAAAAAGAGGTGCGCCGCGTCGGCGGCAAGGACGTGCTCACCGTCAACGTGCGCCTCGTCTCTGCCACCAATAAAGACCTCGACGCCATGGTCCGGGAAGGCACGTTCCGCGAAGACTTGCTCTACCGCCTCAACGTTGTCACCCTCCGCGTCCCGCCGCTTCGCAGCCGTAGAGAGGATATCCGCCCCATGGCGGACCGTTTTATCGCCCGTGCCGCCGCGGAGAACCACAGACACATCACCACCGTGCGCCCCGATTTCTATGCCGCGCTGGAGTCTTACGACTGGCCGGGGAATGTGCGCCAACTCCGCAATATTGTGGAGACCGCCGTCCTGCTCTCGCCGGGAGGCGTTTTGACCGCCGATTCCGTGACGCTGCCGGGCGGCGCGGCACGCCCTGCGGTAACCGCCGGGAACCTCTCCATTCCTGACGACATGACCCTCGAGCAACTCGAACGCGCCGTGCTGGAGGCCCGGCTTAAGCAGAACAACGGCAACCGTACGCTTACCGCTGACCAACTCGGCCTCTCGCGCCGCACCATCCAGCGCAAGATCAAGGAACACAACCTACCCTACTAAAGAAAGCCGTAT
>JALHET010000084.1:5682-13456 GCA_022839525.1 Lentisphaerota bacterium | reverse complement strand
CCGCCGGGCGTGGTCTCGGGGTTGCCGAACATCACGCCGATCTTGTCGCGCACTTGGTTGGTGAAAATGCAGAGGGTCTTGGTCTGGGCGATGGCGCTAGTCAGTTTGCGCATGGCCTGGGACATGAGCCGCGCCTGCAGACCCATGTGGGCGTCTCCCATGTTGCCGTCGATCTCGGCTTGCGGGGTGAGCGCCGCGACGGAGTCGATCACCACCACGTCCAGCGCGCCGCTCTTGACGAGCTGCTCGGTGATGGTAAGCGCCTCTTCACCTGAGTTGGGCTGTGAAACCAGCAGGTCGTCGAGGTTAACGCCGATACGGCGGGCATAGTTCGGATCCATCGCATGCTCGGCGTCCACAAAAGCGGCAAGCCCGCCGGCCTTTTGGGCGTTGGCGATGATGTGCAGGGCCAGCGTGGTTTTGCCGGAAGACTCTTGCCCGTAGACTTCGACCACGCGGCCACGCGGCAACCCGCCCACGCCGAGGGCGAGATCGAGGGAGAACGCGCCCGTCGGGATGACCGGAATGTCCTTCGAGGCTTCCGCATCGCCCATGCGCATGATGGCCGAATCGCCAAATTCTTTGCGGATTTGGCTTAAAACAGCTTCCAGTTGGGTGTTGCTTGCTTTCTTCTCGGCCATACTCTCCTCCTCGTGCTATGTGCGTGATAAAGTGAACACAGGATACCAAAAAAACAGAGACGAAAGGGAGTGTTTTCTTAACGCCCCGCTATTTCCGCGCACCTGTTAGAACCTTGAACCCGGACGTTTGAGTATGATAACTTACCCAAACGCAGATTCAAGTAAAGGAACAAGGCGAATGAATGCACGGCTGGTTTTAGGGGTGACGCTGTTGGCTGCGGGAGTATGGGCGGCCGATCCGGATCAGGTGGCAAAGGTCATGAGGGGCGAACTGAAAGAGGCCCGCGCGTCCTGGTGGGGCTTCGACAAGGAGGATTCCACCCGCGCGTTGCGGGCGGCTATCCAATCCCGCGTGCCGCGGCTGATTGTGGACAACATGGGGGGGCCGTGGATCACGGAGCCGCTGTCCTGCGTGAGCGATCAGGAGATCGTGTTCGAGAAGGACGTTGAAATCCTGGCCAAAAAAGGCTTTTTCACGGGCATTTCGGACGCGCTCCTTTCCCTTACGTGCGTCACCAACGTGACCCTGCGGGGAAAAACCGGCGCGACCCTGCGCATGCGGCGGGCCGACTATGACGCGCCGCCCTACACCCATGCCGAGTGGCGGCACGTCCTGAACATCAAAAGCAGCGTGAACATCAAGGTGTACGGGCTTACGCTGGCGGAAAGCGGCGGCGACGGCATTTACTTGGGAAGTGCGCGCGGAGGGTGGCCGAACCGCGACATCCACATCAAAAACGTGGTGTGCGACAGAAACTACCGCCAAGGCATCAGCGTGATCTCCGCCGAGAACCTGTTGATCGAAAACACGGTGATGCGCGACACGGCGGGCACGCCGCCTGCGGCGGGCATCGACTTTGAGCCGAACTACAGCTCCGAGCGGCTGAAGAACTGCGTCATGCGCGACTGCGTGACCGAGAACAATCAGGGCGACGGGTATGTGTTCTACTTGCCGAACCTGACGCGCGCCTCGGAGCCGGTTTCCGTCCGGATCGAGAATTGCCGGTCGTCAGGCGACCTTGTGGCGGCACGGGTCATCACCGGCAATGCGGACGAGGAGGCTGTGCGGGGCGAGATGCTTTTCTCAGGGTGCCGCTTTGAGAAGTCGCGGCGGAACGGCGTGGTTGTGAGGCGCAAGCCCGCCTTCGGCATCAAGCTGGCCTTTGACCGGTGCGTGCTCGCGGACTGCGCCTCGCACACGAACATTTTTCCCGACATCCTTCTGTCGAACACGATCTCGGACGAACAGCCGGCGGGCGGCCTCCGGCTCGACCGCATGACGATCCTGCAGCCGGTGGCACGCCCGTGGCTCATGTGTCAGAACAATGCGCCCGACTATGAGACGGTGACCGCGCTGACAGGCACGGTTAAGGTGCAACAGGGCAAGACGCGGCAGAAGATCACGTTGACGCCGGAGTGGGTGAAGGAGCGGTTTCCCCCGCGTTTCCCCGTGCGGGTCCCGCGTGTGGCAGCCGATCTGGCCAAGGCGCGCGTGATAGACCGCGCGGAAGGCATACAAAAACTGCCTCCTCTGCGTTTGAGGCACAAAGGCACCTATGTGTTCTACGTGGGGCCCGGCAAAGAGGCCTTGTTGGCCGGTCAACAGACACAGGTCGGAAAATATTCGGCCGCACCGAAATCCCTCGTGGTGCGTTCGCCAAACGGTCAAGTGCTCAAAAAACTGCCTCTGCCGCCGTTCGGGCAACGGGCGGAAATCCGCTTCACGCCCGCTGCCGCAGGGTATTACACGCTGGAGGTGGATGTCGGGGGCAATGCCTTCACGCTGCTGGAGGCGAACCTGCCCGTAGCTCTCGATACGACAAAGAAGGCGGCCTCACTCATCGCCAGCGCGGGAACCCTGTTCGCCGCAGTCCCAAAAGGCACAGGCGTGTTCGCGTTCGGCGTGGCGGGCGAAGGGGATGGCGAGGCGGTCAAGGCCACGGTTATAGACCCCACCGGGAAGGCCGTCTGGACGCGTGATTCCATCACCCAGATGGAGCGTTTCACGGCCGCGGAGGGGCAGGGTGAACCGGGGGGGCTGTGGCAGGTGGCGGTCGGACGCCCAAGCAAGGGCGCGTTCGAGGACTTTCACCTTGAAGTGCTGGGGATTCCGGGATACCTGTTCCTGAGTCGTGAGCGGTATTGGGAGTTCTGACCGTCCGGTTACCGAGTATCGCGCCGATCCGTTTTTTTGAGAAATCCGGTATCGTCCCGCATATTCTATGGTATTCTTGTTTTTGGACTTGTCGACAAAACGGACATGCCATGAAAACAAAAGCTCTTCTTTCCGGCGGCGTGGGTCTGCTTTTGCTTGCCCTCGTCGGTCTTTATCTAAAAAACAGATCCCGTCCCCTGGACACGCCCACGCCGCGCGGCGACATGGGAGCCGGACTGCCGTCCCGCTTCGCCGCTTTGCAGAAACCCGCCTTATCCGCCCTGCCTCAACTGACCGGTGTGACCTCTGCCCCGCCGCCGGCGGCCGTTGCTCCCGTCCCGCCCCCCTGCCTCTCGGAAGAAACTTTGGAACCGTTGCGCCGGGCTTTTGTGCCGCCGCGCTTCACAGAAGACCCTGCCGTGCCGCGCAACCGCCAGACCCTGCTCTCCAACCGCAGACTGGTCAGCCCTGAAAAACGGGACATCCCCAAAGCCGCCTCCGGAAAACAGTCCCCCTCTCCGCGTAACACTACGCCGTTCATTGTGCAGTTTAACACGCCGGTTTCAGACGCTTCGCGTAAATTCCTGAGCGATGCCGGCGCGTTGGTGCGGGGTTTCTTCCCGAACAACGCCCTCCTCGCTGAACTCACGCCCGAGACCCTTGCCAAACTTGCGGACGCGGCGCACGTCCAGGCTGCCTCCGAATTTCTGCCGGCCGATAAACTCCAGCCTTTCCTTTCCTCGCTGCTGGCCACATACCCCCCTGAGACACAGCTCCGCGCGACCGTCCAGACGTTCGCGCCCGAGGACGCCGAACCCGTCGCCGCCGCGGTCCGCGCCGCAGGGGGGACGGTCGACAACGTCACCTCCGGCACGCGCTGGGGCACCGTGCAAGCCGTCCTGCCGCTCAGCGCGGTCCGCCCCCTCGCCGCCAACGGGTCGGTGCAGTGGATCGAGGAACGCCCCCTGCTGATGAAGCGGAATGACAAAGCTTCCATCGTCCCGCATTTAAACGTCACCAATATCTGGCACACATGGGGGCTTACCGGCAAAGGCCAGATTGTGGGGCATGCCGACACCGGCCTCGATACCGGTGTGCTGTCCACCCTGCACCCGGATTTCCAAGGCCGCATCGTGGCGCTGATCGCCCGGGGACGCCCCGGCAACGCCTCCGATCCCGACGGGCACGGCACGCACACCGCAGGTTCGGTTTTGGGAAGCGGCGCCGCAAGCGCCGGACAATTCCGCGGCATGGCCTGGGAAGCCGGCCTGGTTCACCAATCCGTCATGGATGCCAACGAAGACCTCTCGGGAATTGGGGATGTTTACACCCTGTTCCAGCAGAGTTTCGGTTATGGCGCGTATATCCACTCCGACAGTTGGGGTTCCGACACCTATGGCGCCTACGACAGCGTCTGCCGTTCAGCCGATCTCTTCGCGTGGGACACCCCGGAACACCTTGCCGTCATCGCCTCGGGAAACGCGGGACGCGACGCCAATTCAGACGGGGTGGTCGACAAGGGTGCGGTCGGCTCGCCCGCCACCGCCAAGAATGTCCTGGCCGTAGGCGCCGCAGAAAATGACCGGCCGCCCGGCAGTGGCGGTTACTCTTCCTTTACATGGGGTTCGGGCTCTTGGTTACCGCGCTACCCGGTTGACCCCATTAAAACGGACTACATCTCTTACAGCGCCACCCTCTCGCCCTACCGGCAGGGCATGGCCGGCTTCTCCAGCCGCGGCCCCACCGAAGATGCCCGCATCAAGCCGGACGTGGTAGCTCCCGGCACCGACGTGATCTCCACGCGATCCTCCATCGGAAACATCACCTATTCGTGGGGAGCCTATTCCGCTAACGCAAAATACTGTTTCATGGGCGGCACCAGCATGGCTACCCCCTTGATTGCGGGAACCGCCGCCCTGTTGCGCCAATACGCTGTGGAACGCGGCGGCGTGACCAATCCCTCCGCCGCCCTGCTCAAAGCCATGCTGGTCGGCGGCGCGTGCCCGCTCGCGCCCGGCCAGTACGGCACAAACGCCACACAGGAGATCCCCTTTGCCTCACCAAACAATGTCGAGGGCTGGGGGCAGCCGGACATTGCCGCCACCGTCCACCCGTCCGGACGCATGATACGCCTTTCCGACCGCATCAGCCCTGCCGCCGGCGCGACCAACACCTTCGATATCACGGTTGCCGTCAGTAACACGCCGCTTGACTTCGCTTTGTCCTGGATCGACTATCCCGCCACCGCCGGCACCAGCGTTACCCTCGTGAACGACCTTGATTTACTCGTCATCGCCCCCGACGGCACCCTGCTCTACCCCAACGGCGGGAGTACGCGCGACAGCGTGAATACCGTCGAAACCCTGCGTATCGCCGCCGCGCAGCCCGGCGTTTACCGCGCCTGCGTGATCGGGTATTCCGTGCCTTATTCCGGGGGCACAGCCGCCCTCTATGTGCGCGGCTCCATCGACGCGCCCGCCATTATTGTCCATTCTCCGCTGCCGTCGCAAAAAGCCGGTATAACCCCCTATCCGGTCACCTTTCAGGTCCAGTCCCTGAACGCATTGACCAACGGCGAAGTCCGCCTGTTCTGGACGGTCGGCACCGCCGCCAGTCCCACCGGCGCATGGCATGCCGTGACTGCGGCATGGGGCAGCAACGCGCTCTTTCAAACCGCAATCCCGGTTCAGCCCCCATCGACGCACGTTTATTACTACCTTGAGGCGGACACGGGGACAGACCCGATCCGGCTCCCAAAAAACGCGCCCCTCGCCACTTTTTCGTTCTACATCGATGTGTCGGTTGACCTCATCGTGGAAGGGTTGCCCGCCCGCTTTGGAACCGTCGTGCCCGATTATGGAACCCATTCCATGATTGCCAACGCGCCGTTCCCGGTCTCCGCGCCAGCAACGGTCGCCATCTCCAACGGGTTCCGCCGTGTCTGCTCCGGATGGTCAGGAACCGGCGATGTTCCGCCCTCCGGTTCAACAAACGCGGCCACCCTCTCCATTGCCCAGCCCAGCACGCTCACCTGGCAGTGGGTCGGAGAGTTCGCCCTCGCCACCCGTTACCGTCTGGCGGACACCGGCCAGCTCTTTGGCCAGACAGAGAGCTGGTACGCGCAAAACGCCTCAGCAACCACGGAGACGGCCCTTGACGTCGGGTTCGTCGGCTCCACCCCCTACGCATTTTGCGGCTGGTCCGTTGACGGCTCGCGCTGGCCGGATGCCGTATCGACCTCGCCCAACCCCGCCACAGGCATCCCGATGACAGGCCCGCGCCTCGCCCAAGGCGACTATCTCCCCTTCTGGCAGGACTCCGACGGTAACGGCCTGAGCGACTGGTGGGAACTGCGCTATTTCGGCAACGCCAACAGCGGCGCGTCGGCAACAAATGACCCCGACGGCGATCTCTGGAGCAATTTCGCCGAATTTCTCGACAACACCGACCCGCGCGACCCCGCCAGCCAGCCTACGCCTCCGGTTATCGCCGTCACCCCGCTGGCCACCATCCAGTCCGAACGCCCGCCCTGGACGGTTCGCGCCGTCATCACGGACAACTTCAACGTGGAACAAGCGCTTCTCGTCTGGCGCGAACGCGGCGCGGCCGAGTGGCAGACCACCGCCATGACCTGGGTCGGGAATGATACGTACGAAGCACCCCTTTCCCCCCCTTCGTTCGGCTCGAAACGGGTAGATTATTTCGTGTCCGCCTGTGACCTGATCGGGTACTATGCGCCCGAATTCTGGGTCAGCAGCAGCACCAACAGCGTCATCGGCGATTATGAGTTTCCCTGGCTGAGGGTGACCCCGGAGCGCTTCGGCCTCTTCGAACTCAGCGAATCCGCCACAAACATCACCCTGTCCGTCTCCAACCTTGCCGGACCGGATCTGCTCTGGACAGCGCGCGTGGCCATGGCGACCGCTCCTTTCGCGGCCACCAACGCCGCTTGGACGCACACCGGCGCCAACGACCCCTGGTGCGTGACCACCAACCGCACCTGGAACGGCGATGCGGTCTGGTATTGCGGAAACCCGTCAACCCGCCGTTACCCGGGCAATTGTCACGCTTTGCTTGATACGCCCCCGTTCCTGGTCGGCAGCGGCGGAGGCCTCCTGTTCCGCCAGTGGATCAAAACCGAAGAGGATCTCGCCCCCTATTTCTGGGACGGTGCCGTGATCCGTGTTTCCTCGGATGGCGGAGCGACCTTCTCGCTGACCGAGCCGGTCAGCGGCTACCCCGGCCTGATCGTCGGCAACCCCGCCTCTCCTTTCCCCGCAGACCAGCCCTGCCTGGCTGGCAACGGGGATGGTTGGGAAACGCTGGTGCTGGATCTTTCCGCCTATGCCGGGCAGAACGTCATCGTGCGCTTCGAATTCGGCTCGGATTCGTATGTTCAGTCAGAAGGCTGGTATATCGCCAACGTCACGCCCTTCTCGTGTGACGAACCCCTGCCCGCGTGGCTGGTTCCCCAAGGCACTTGGGGCGGCACATTGCCCGACGCATGGTCAACCCCCTTATCCTTGTCGCTCGACCCCACGGCAATCGCTTTCGACGATGAGGTCGCCGCCTGTATCCGGATCGAGAGCAACGATCCTTCCCCCGTCCCGCTTCTTCCGGTCACCTTGCGCCGGGGACACCGCCTTTTCCTGACGGCCAACGGGCCCGGCACCGCCACGGCAGACCGCACCTTCCTGTTCCGAGGTTCCCAGGCCACGGTTTCGCTTCAGGCAAATCCCGGCTCCTACCTCTACAGTGTCGTCCTGAACGGCATCCCCCAACAAGGGGTTTACACCTACAACACGGTTCAAAAGACGATGGTTTTCAAAGACGTGACCGAGGATCAGTACCTTGAGGCCTGGTTCTCGCCGCGTATATGGACACTGACCATCAAAACCCCGTATGGCGTGTCCACGCCCGAGAAAGGAACCCACACGCTGACCAATGGCACCCCGGTCACCGCCTCCGTTTCCTCTCC
>JALHET010000084.1:0-5662 GCA_022839525.1 Lentisphaerota bacterium | reverse complement strand
TTTACTACAACGACAACATCCGCCAGGAATGCACGGGGTGGTCGTTGACCGATCATGCCCCCTCCTCAGGGACAGGCCCTCACATGACCTTTGCGATCACCAACGACACCACCCTCTCCTGGAACTGGAAACTGGCTCACCGTCTGACGGTTCTGGCCGATGCCAACGGCTCGGTCTCCCCAACCGGCGGGTGGTATTTCGCCGGAAGCTCTGTTGTCATAACTGCTTTTCCCGCACTTTATTATCATTTCTCAAACTGGTATGGGGACCTCTCGGACGCGGGTCTAGACGGCGACCGGATTACCGTAGCGGTCATCGCGCCGCGCACCGTTTCCGCCGCCTTTGCCCCGAACCTGACCGCCGCACGCGGCGTGCCGGAATACTGGCTGGCGAATCACGGGTGGCTCACGGACTTCGAAGCCGCAGCCGAAACAGACAGCGATAACGACGGCATGCCCGCCTGGGCTGAATGGCGGGCGGACACCAACCCGACCAATCCGCTTTCGCTGCTCGCGCTCACAGGGATCAGCTTCACCGGCACAAACGGGCACAACATTAGCTGGATAGGTGGGATCGCACGCACGCAATACATCGAATCCGCCCTCACACCGTCCGGAGCCTGGATCCCGCTCGCCACCAACCTCCCCCCCACCCCGGTCACCAACACCCTCACCCTACCGGTATCCGGTGAGGCCATGTTCTACCGCATCCATATCCCGTGACCGTCCGCCCGATAACGTCGCATAATTTTATCTTTTTGGTGGCCTGCGCCGATTTCGGTTCCTCCATCCCCTATCTTCCGCCCCTTCTCTTTCTTTGTGCGTTATGTCGTCTTTATGGTTAATTACCGGATTTAGGTTGAACGTTGCCGTTTTCTGGGCTTGTCTCTCTCTGTCACCGTCACCCACGCTTACACATGTCCGCGCTTGATGATCAGCGACAGCACCGCGATGTCCGCCGGATTCACGCCCGGAATACGCGCGGCCTGTCCCAAACTCTCCGGCCTCACACGCAACAGTTTCTCGCGGCTCTCAAACCGTAAAGCCGGTATCCGGCTGTACTCCAACCACTCCGGAATACGGATGGCCTCCTCCAGTTTAGCCCGTTTGGCCGCACGTTCCTCTTGCGCAATATACCCGTGGTACTTAGCCCTGATTTCAACCTGCTCGACAACTTCCGGGGGCAAGTCGCACCGCCTCTGCGGCAAATCGCTGTACCGCCCCTCCGGACGGGACAACACGGTCATCAGCGGGACACCCCCTTCGCGCGTTTGGGCCAGACGCCCCAACTCCTCCGTCACCAACCGGTCAAAGGTGTGCGTTGCTGCCCGGCACCGTGCATCCGCCACCCCAAGCTCATCGGCATATTCCGACAGCCGGTACCTCGCATTGTCTTGCCGCAGAATCAAACGGCGTTCAGCCCGCGACGTGAACATGCGGTAAGGTTCATTCGTCCCTTTGGTTACCAAATCGTCAATCATCACGCCAATATAGGCGTCCTGACGGCTTAGAACCAGCGGCGGTCGCCCCAACACCCGGAGCGCGGCGTTCGCTCCCGCCATGAACCCCTGCGCCGCCGCCTCTTCGTATCCCGTTGTGCCGTTCACCTGACCGGCAAAGTAGAGCCCGGACACCTTTCTGCTCTCCAGGGTGTGCCTCAACTCTCGCGCGTCAATGCTGTCGTACTCGATGGCGTACGCATAGGCCGCAAGTTCGGCACGTTCCAGCCCCGGGACGCTGCGCACCATCCTGATCTGCGCCTCACGCGGAAGACTGTTCGAGAGGCCGTTCGGATAAATCAGGTCGGTGCCGCGCCCTTCGGGCTCCAAGAAAACGTGATGCCTTTGCGCCTCCGTGAACTTTACCACCTTATCCTCAATCGACGGGCAATACCGCACACCCGTCCCTGTGATGACTCCGCCATATAGCGCACTGTCGGCGAGGTTTTCACGGATAATTTGGTGCGTTTGGGACGTTGTATGGGTCAGCCAGCAAGGAATTTGGCCTTTTTCGGGATTCCAGGCCTCCGGAATGTTCCATGTGGAACATTCGGCCCCTTCCGGAGCCTTCCGCGCTGTGCCCAACCGGGCTTCCTCCGCCGCCGCACCCCGTGCCCTTGCCCGGCTCCCCCCCCCCATTTGTTCCATGTGGAACATTTTCGCCCGCGCCGAGAAAAGCGGGGCGGGGGTCTCGCCGGGCTGAATAACGGCCTTTCCCCAGTCGATGCTTCCGGCCCTGAGCCGCGGCGGAGTGCCTGTTTTAAGCCGGACAAGCCCAAACCCCGCCTCCCGCAGCGCACGCGAAAGGGAATCCGCGGCCGGACGGCCATCGCCGCCGCCCGGAACGGTTTCCTTGCCGATATGGATCCGCCCCGCCAGGGCCGTGCCGGTCGTCAAAACGACCGTTTGGGCGAAAAGCTTTCCGCCCTGAGCCGACAGAACGCCCGCGACAGCCCCATCCTTTATCGCCAGCCCAGTGACCTCGTCCTCCAAGACTGTTAACCGGGCCGTGCTTTCAACAACCCGCCGCATGCGCAACGCATACTGCTCCTTGTCGCACTGGACACGGGTCGCCCGCACAGCAGGCCCGCGGCTGGCATTCAAGGTCTTATATTGAAAACCGCACAGGTCGGTACAGAACGGCATTTCTCCGCCCAGGGCATCTAACTCATAAACCAGATGTGATTTCGCAAGCCCGCCGATCGAGGGATTACACGGCATCTTTGCGATCATACTGACCTGTCCGGTGACCAGTAACGTTTCGCATCCCAAACGCGCGGCAACTAATGCGGCTTCAATTCCGGCATGACCTCCGCCGACCACCAGCACATTCCAAGGCTTCGTTTGTTTCATCGTAGAGGGCAGGGTAGGGGACTCATTCATAAGCGGGAATTATACCAAAGACAGGCCAAAATGTTACCCCCCTGTTTATGACTTTCCGGTACGTCTTTTTCTTGGTTTGACCGCATGTCTCTTTTTGAAAGCCCATTCGCGCCACATGTCTCGATTCCTTAAACTATCGACAGGCTAGATTTTGACCAATCGATATTTATTTATCGTTTAATCGGGGTGTTGTTTTTTATATAACTATCTGCCAGTCAACATGTTATGTGTTTGTTAGCAAACTGTTTGCCCAAAACGCAAGGATTTTTGATAAACACTTATCGACGAGTTATTAACAGGCGGTTTTTCCCTTGAAAACAAAGGGTTTTTCATAAAAATCCGGCCTTTAAAAAGATCCGCACCGCACCGTATGTTTCTTTCTTACCAAAAAGGGGTGCGGACAAAAAACCCCAGAACCGCAACCCGTGGAGCGCAGCTCTGGGAACCTTGCCGGAAAACCGGCGTTACAGTCTCAAATCGTCTGGAGGAGGCGGAACCGCCTCGGGTTCAGTCCGTTGCGCCTCATCACCATACAAGGTTTGGTAACAACAAGCCATCATGCAGTACCCGATCGGGATCGTGAAAAACACACCCACCCCGCACACAAACATGCCCGCGTGCGAAATCAGACTGGCGAGCGCACCGAAAAGCAACGGCACCGTGAATTCCCCCGCCTTCAAACTGGCAACCGCCTTTTTGACGGCCTCCACGGCCGTCCGCTTTTCGTAGGCCACAAACATCAGCGACCACATCATCAGCGAATTGAGCGCCAGCGACAACGCGATAGAGACCAGCTGCCCCAGAATCGGCACGATTCCCAGCACCAGCGAGCAGACGAGGGAAACCACAAAACAGAACAGCATCAACAAAAAGGATTGAAGAAAATAATCCAACCCCTTGAACACGTCACCGGCCTGAGGTTTGACGGGATCGTTCTGGATCAGCCGCCGGATCACCAGAAACAACCCCGCACTCAAAGGGCCAGAGAGAACCAGACAGGTCACCAGTGTGACCAGGGTGGCGATCACCCCCGCAACGACCAGCACGCCCATATTCAGCTTGAAGACATTCCACCCCTTGCTAAGTTCGGCACCGATATCGATCTGTTTCAAGGCCATACCTTTCTCCTGTTTAGGTTTGTCAGCTCCTGTGACTTTCAAAGACGATAGCGGATTTCTGCCTTCTCCGCCATATCAAAAAACCGAATCTGTGGTTGCCTCACGCTTTGCGCGTTTTCCGCCCGTCACTTGCCGACGCAGAACCGGCTGAAGATCGTGTCCAAGAGATCGTCCGTGTAGACGCGCCCCACGATACGCCCCAGCGCCTCTGCCGCTTCGCGCAAAATCCCTGCGGCGATGACCAGCCAATCCGCGCCAACGGCCAGTGCCTCGACCGCCTGGCGGCCGCGTTCGACCGCCAGACGAAGTTCCGAAAGATGCCGCAAGGCCACCACCGGCTGTCCCTGCGACTCCGTCCCTATCCCCAGCAACACCGCCAGCGCGGCCCTGAGCGGCTCAAGCCCTTCCCCGGTCTTGAGCGAAACATGCACATGCGCGACACCCTCCGGCAAACGGACCTCCCGGCCAGCGGGGGCAGGGGGCAGGTCTTTCTTCGTAAAGACGACCAGAACACGCTCGCGCCGCATCGCGTCAAGTTCGCGCAGAGTCGCCCCGTCACACGGTTGCGACCCGTCGATCACATGCAGGTTGAGATCCGCCTGCCGCATGAGTTCCCGAGCGCGGCCGATGCCATCCCGCTCAACCGCGTTATCCGTCTCCCGCAATCCAGCCGTGTCCGCCAGCCGCAGCGGAATCCCGTTGAGCACGAACCCTTCTTCGATCACGTCCCGTGTCGTCCCGGGCACCTCATGCACGATCGCGCGGTTCTGGCCCAGCAACGCGTTCAGGAGAGAAGACTTGCCCGCATTGGGCCTGCCGCTGATGACCACCAGCGCGCCGTCCCGCAACAAACGCCCTTCGTTCCACGTGGCCGCCAACCGCTCCGCTTCCGCAACCAAGCCGGACAAACGGACTGCGACCCGCTCCAGAAACGTGTCCGGTAGCTCGCCTTCGTCGAAATCCAGCGCATGCTCAACATCGGCGCAAACGCATGTCACCTGCTCGTAAAGGTGACCAATCTTTTGACCCAGCGCGCCGTCCATCTGCGCGCGGGCCACATGCGCCGCCCGGTCGGTTTTCGCCTGGATGAAATCACACACCGCCTCGGCCTGCGTGAGATCGAGCCGACCGCTCAAGAAAGCCCGTTTGGTGAACTCGCCCGGCTCGGCCATCCGCGCCCCCGCCGCCAAAACCGCGTCGAGCAACCGCCGCGACGGCACGCTGCCTCCATGGCCCTGAATCTCAAGTGTGTCTTCACCGGTGTAGCTGTGCGGAGCCCGGTACACTAAAATCACCGCGTCATCGATCCGCTCCCGCGTTTGCGGATGCAGGATGGACGCATGAACAAAAGTCCCGGCAGCACGCTGCGACGGTTTTCGCGCGGCTTCCGGCACAAGGCGGTCGCCGACTTCCAGCGCGCCCTCACCCGACACGCGCACCACGCAGATGCCCGCCGCACCCGCAGCTGTCGCCAGAGCGGCGATGGGGGGGGCGCTGTTTCCCATGTCCTCCATAGAAGTCCGCACACCCCTTCCTGCTTTTCAGGGCCCGCCAGCCAGCGGCCAGCGCAACGCTGGCCGCTGGCTGGCGGGGTCTTCATGCAAACAACGTGTTTTTTAAAGCGCACTACATTTGCGCCGAACGCCACCAGGCATAATACCGC